>JBAYAJ010000018.1:0-23181 GCA_041669845.1 Treponema sp. | reverse complement strand
GCATACCGCGGAAAAAGGCCGCAGAATTTCTGGGTAATATCCATACGTTTTATCATTACGGCTGGATGCATCTGTTCGGCCTGCCGTGTGCCGAATAGTCATCGGTGTTTTCATACTACCGGCTTATGTTCCGGCGCAGTAATGAGAAACAATCGTAAAATACGTGAAAAAAGTGCTTATAACATTTGTAAAATACGTGAAATAATGATAGTGGAATCAGAACATATATGGTGACGGGTGAAATGCCGCAGACTGCAGAAGTATTGTGCCGGAAAAATGACCTGTATAAAATGCATTGACATGGTACACTCAAACTTACACTTTTCCGGATAAACAGCATATGAGGAGCAGCATGGACGACAACAAAAAATTCTGGCAGAAAACGGCGAAGATATACAGCCTGTTTACACGGGGCAGCAGTGCAGGGAACAGAATGTATGCGCAGATTGAATCGGAAATACAGCAGCAGCTTACAAAAGAAATGCACGTGCTTGAACTTGCAGCCGGTCCCGGAATACTTTCTGCAAAGATTGCGGAAGCCTGCGGATCTCTTGTGATTACCGATTTTTCAGCGGAGATGCTTGTACTTGCAGAGAAACGGGTGACGCAGCGGAACGTAACTTTTGCAGCAGCCGATGCGACCGGTCTTCAATACGATGACAAATCGTTTGATGCCGTTGTCATTGCCAACGCGCTGCATATCATGCCGCGGCCTGAAAAAGCCGCCGCAGAAATAAAGCGGGTATTGAAGGACGGAGGTCTGCTCATCGCACCAACGTTTACCCGTGACAGTATGAAACCGAAACTCACTGAGCGGTTTATGGAAATTGCCGGATTCAGAACATACAGCCGCTGGACGCACAAGGCGTTTCTGGAATGGCTTACCGCACAGGGATTCACCGTAACATACACCAGTGTGATTGCAGGTGATACATTTCCGGTCAGTTTTGCCGTATGCAGAAAAAATCTGAATAATTTTAAGGAATAAATAAGGCATGCTGCAGGAGAAAATTCCCCGCCATAGAATTTTGCAAACCATACCATGGAATTTGGCATACTATGCCATAGTATTTCACCTACTATGACGGTGAATTTAAATTTCCATGGTGTGGTTTTTAAATTTCCCTGGTAAGGAAATTTAAATTTACTGGCAGTGTTTTTTAAATTTACCGGGGGGAATTTTCTTTTTTACCCACTGTTTATTCTACCTTAAAAATGTACTAAAGAGGCTTTCGGGTTATTGTACACTTATGGAAAGTTGCGGCAAAGGCTGATATATTTGATGAACTGAATATAAATTTTTCCGATCACGTTACCTGTATGCAGGTACCAACGGTGCAGGTAAATACGGAAGGTAAACCCCCGGTTTTGCAGGGGCGACTGTACGTACTGACTTTTTTGAAAATGTATAGTATATTAACTAAAAGGAGGCATACTATGCAGACTGTTGCGGGTTACTTTGATGGCAAGACTTGTATTCCATTTGATCCAAAAGTATTTCGCCCAAACCAGCGTGTTATTATTACCGGACTTGATGAATATGTACAACCGTCCCGTAAACATGAACAATCTGTTTCTTCTTTGGTTGATGAACTGACTGGAATTCTTGGTTATAATAAAAATATAACGGCAGAAGAAATACGTAAGGAACGATTGGAAAAAAAATATGACAATTCTGCTCGACACTAATATTATTCTTGATATTCTTTTGCCTAACCCGGGTTTTTACAAAGAGTCCGGCGATGTTGTTTCCATGGCTGATTCCGGAAAATATGAGTTTTATATTTCGGCTTCAGCTGTAACTGATATTTATTATCTTGTTCGAAAGGCATTTCAGGATACTGATAAAACTAAACAAGTTATTCGAAAACTTCTTAAAATTGTATCAGTTGCAGGTGTGGATGAAAATTGTATTCTTTCTGCCTTGGACTGCAGCTGGACAGACTTTGAAGATTCCGTTCAATATGAAGTGGCTCAACAATTGAAAGCTGATTATATTGTTACGAGAAATACTAAAGATTATAAACTTTCAAGTATTACAGTGATAACACCAGAAGAATTTCTTTCTCTACCGAAATAATCAATTTTTTATGCTTTTGTGCTGCAAAAGAGAAACGGGCTGCCTGTCCTGCATACTCTTTCTGTATTCTATCGGTGCTGCTGAAAAAAAACGTCTGAATGTCTGCGAAAAGCTGCTTGCACTGTTGAATCCGCATGTTTCAGCAATACAGGCTATACTCATATCCTGATTATGCAGAAGAAGGCCTGCACTCTGCAGTATCCGGTATTTAATAAGATATTGCCCCGGAGACACTTTCAGCATTTTTCTGAAACATCTCAGGCATTCCCGGCAGCTGATATCCGCTGACCGGGCTATCGCATTCAAAGAAAGATCTTCCTGGTAATTACGGTGAATAAAAGTGAGCATTTTCCGGATACGTACGGAATCAGGTGATTCGTGTGTATGTCCGGCTGCTGTCGTACTGCTGTATTTCAAACAGAGCGACAGACAGACATGTGCAAGATTTTCCCGTACAGTCAGCTCGTATCCGTACGGTTCTTTCTGCATGGCGGTAAAGGCCGTTATGATGTTTTCAGTTATTTCCGGATTGTCTTCGGGAGAAAATACACTGCAGGCCGCAGCCGTACACTGAATTAACGGTGTAATATATTTCCGCGCAAAAACGGAACCGGCAGTACCTGTTATAAGCAGCGGATGAAAGACAAGAGATTCGATTTCACCGGCCGGATCAGCTTCTCCGTAATGCGGTGTATTTGCATTGAAGAAAATACTTTGTCCTGCTTCCAGCCGGATGGTTTTGTCCGGTATGCGTATATTCATGTTTCCGCCTGTCAGACGGATAATTTCCATATCATCATGCCAGTGCCAGGGAATACAGTCTTCCAGCCGGTTCGTCAGATGCAGACTGTATCCGGTGCAGGGAAATTCCTGCGTCCCGTGCAGGGTAAGTTCGTGCTGATTGTGGTCTATATTCAGTATTCGTTCCGTGATAATCATCTTTTTATACGCTCCCGGCGTTATTTTGATATTTTACGGCGGAAATTTGATTGATTCAATATATATATGGCGGTATTTTACAACCAGTATGAAGCATAGTAAATTGTCGTGTCTGTATGTTTTTACAGGAGGTGCATGGTATGAAAATGGTAGAATTTGCGGATACGGAAGTCAGTTGTGTGTGTCTTGGTACAATGATGATGGGTACCCGTACCGGCAGAGCTGATTCATTCAGAGTGCTTGACGATTTTACCGCGAAAGGTGGTAATTTTATTGATACCTCGAATAATTATTCATGGTGGTGGGGGCGGGGAGATTCCACCGGCGGTGAAAGTGAACGTCTTCTGGGCGGATGGATGAATGAACGGAAGAACCGCAGCAGCATATTCCTTGCAACAAAATTCGGTGCAAAGCCGGTACATCCTGACAGAATCAGGAATAAAGACGGAGAAATATGCTGGGACGAAGCTGCGCGCGATTATGAAGGAACCGGAGCAGCTGCAGTAAAAAAAGCAGTTGATGAAAGTTTACTCCGGTTGAAAACCGATTATATCGATTTGTACTATATTCACGTAGACGACAGACAGATACCGTTTGAAGAAACTCTTGGAGCGTTGGCGGACATAGTAAAGGAAGGGAAGGTCAGACATATCGGATGCAGCAATATGCGGACATGGCGGATGGCGGAAGCGGGTGAAATAAGCAGAAAAAGTAACTATCCGTTTTTCTCCGCAGTGGAACAGGAGTATTCGTATATCCGGCCAAATATGGGAGCAGACAGAGGGATTACCCTTCATGCGGACGACGAATTGTTTGATTACATAAAATCGAATCCAGAGGTTAAGCTGGTTGCTTATTCACCGCTTCTTAAAGGCATTTATACCGGTCCGGAGAAGAGGAATAATTATTATGACTGGAAAAACTTTAATAACGGCGAGTCGCTTGAAAGAATACAGGTCATAGACTGCATGTCGAAGGAAATGAATATAACCGGAAATCAGCTTGTTCTTGCATGGATGCTTCATCAGATACCTGCAGTAATTCCGATTGTCGGGTTCAGCAGATTTGAGCAGTACGAAGAGAATATGTCGGCACTGGATGTACAGCTGTCTGAAGAGCAGCTTGGAATTCTGAATGCCGGACGATACTGACGATCATTGTCCTGATCATATGCACGAATATAACTTATAAAGGGTACCTCTGAAAACTGAAGTTCTCAGAGGTACTCTGAAGAAAGCGCCGGCAGTTTTAAGGCCGCCGGCGCTTTTCCGTTTTCAGCAGCGGCTTACGCTACCGTAACGATGTCTGCATAAACTCCGCTCCGTACAAGCGTTTTATTAATTCTGCTGCCTGTTCCGCTTGCAGCCGTTTTAATAATAAGGCGGTACGTTCCCGCGGTGACGCCTGAAGGCAGAAAAAATGAAAGTGCGGTCGGTTTGTTCGTTTCTATTGCACTTTCCTTTACCTGTATCCAGCCGGTGCCGGTAAGATCGTACGTGCCGTCTTCCTTGCACGGTGCAAAGAAGATTCCTGCAGTTGATTCATCACCTGCAATCCGCAGTCTGATTCCTGAAATACGGACCGAATATCCTGCTGAAAGTTCGTTCCCGGTTTTCTGCGTGTACAGATTCTTGAGCTCCGTGATTACCGGATCGGTGTTTTCCGTCTGCATGACGCTTATATCGACACCGGCAACAGCATCTCGTGCTTCTTTCGACGGCGTAAAGTTAACCGAAATTTTTGTCTTCGACTCGTCGTCCTTCTGCGGATACGCAATAAGGTAGAACGTACCCAGACCGAACACATCGACCGAGTTTCCCGCGCTCAGCTTGGTGATGACCGCTTCCTTGAGCAGCGTTGCACAATGCATGATCATGTACGGATTAATACCCGTATCCTTCTTCTGGATGGTTGCAATAAGACTTTCAATGTCGGCGGTTTTCCGCTGTACGCTCAGATAGTCCGCAGCAGCTTCATTGAAGTAGCTTTTGTGACGGGTCAGATTCACGCCCGATTCCGTGTCTTCATACGTAAGATTCATTTTGTTCATAACCATACTCTCCTGAAAAAAATTATTGTCCGGGTATGCGGAACAGACTGTTCCGACGGAACACATTCCCTTTCCGCTTGACAGACAGGCAGGTATGGCTGTACATTTCAATTGTCCGGATTGAACAGTACAGACACAGTCTGTTTTCTGTTTGTCTACAAGAGGCTGCCGTGCTTACCCGGTAAGCAGACAGCCTTTTTTGTTTGTCGTCATTTTTCCTCCCCGGCTTTCGCCTTTGATTTTTTATCAGCTTTACCTTTTAACTTTTTCATACTCATATACGACTTTGTAATTTCGGCCATCTCGTTCTGCATATCTTTCATCTGCTTCTGCATGGCAGTATATGCCTCATCGAATTCTTCCGGTGTCGCTGCGGAAAGTGTCTGTACACGTCCGTGTTTTACCGCCATGAATCCCTTAAGCTTGCCGCACAGCTCTTTGACCTCAGTATCAGCAAGATACGGAAGCATGCACGTAAGATACACCGCCGTCTGAATATACAGCGGATCGTCGTGCAGCGTGCTCATGTCGAATGCAATCGATTTGTGGGGAGTACGGCTTTCCGCCAGCACAAGCTCCCCGACTTCAACCTCGTCGAGTTTATAAACACCGACAAGCTTTGACGAAAATCCGGCAGGAATTTCCCGCGCGCCTGTTTCGATAGAAGCAAGATACGACGGTGAAACTTCAAGATGCTTTGCCATAACGGCAATCGTCTCGTCGCGGTCGATACGGATTTTCTTGAGGTATTTCCCGTACGGCGTCGATTTTGTGCCAAAAGTCATATCAAGCCTCCCTGCAGCAGCGCGCTGCTTATGTTGTGAATATAATACACAAATTGTGTGGTGTCAAGTAAATAATCACAATTTGTGAATAAAATGTGCAATATGTGCTGCTAATAGGAGCGTGGGTGCTTTGTACTGAGTCATACAGTGTAATGTATGGGAGGGTAGCGTTAGAATGTATGGGTGTCATACAGTGTAATGTATGGGAGACATACATTGGAATGTATGGGGAAGTAACAGTGGACACGCTGCGCGTGAATTTTTACCACCCTCTGTGGTGTGGATGGATCATTATTCCACTCCCAATGCCTTGAATACAGCATCTTCAGCGGAGCTGTAGAAGATCAGATTAAACTTGCCGATAAGTTCTGGAGGTACCGAAGGAATGTCTGCAGCTGATGTTATCGGTACCAGGATCTTTCTGGCTCCGGCGTCAAGAGCAACCTGAAGGGTATTTGCGAGTTCTTCCACTTTTAAAATAGTTCCACCGATACTTAAATCGCCGAGTACAACACTTCCCGACAGCGCCGGTTTATTTACCGCTACGGAACAGAGTGCTATCAGTGTCGGCAGGGTAAGGTATTTTGTCATTCCGATCCCGTTCAAATCCTGTACGTGTACCAGATAATCTTTTTCCGTAACACTTATCAATCCGCTTATAGCCCGTGCGTTTGCTTTCAGATATTTAAATGCTGTTTCGGCAGCTTCTTTTGCTTCACGATCATTTGAAAGACCAGTCTTTTCAAATTTTCCGCTGCCGTTGCTCATCTGTGTTTCCAGTTTAAAGATACCGATCATTCCGCTTTTACCGCGGGATGCAGTGTATATTTGTCCCGGTTTGCTTACTCCTTCAGGTATCAGGGTACCGCTGCCCTGTTCCGGTACCGGTACATATTCTTCAGCAAAAGTCTCGTTATCTATATAGGAAAAATTAACATCGTAAAACTCCATACCGCCGATCTTTTTAAGCTGTTCTTTTACCCGTCGTCGCATTTCAAGAGCTATGCGCAATATTTTTTCTATATTTTCTTTTGTATAATTTCCATCAGGATACATGAGTTTTACCAATCCTGAAACGGTTTTCTTTACGGCAATAACATCGCGCTGATTCAGATTGTTACCGAGCCTGAAAAACTTATCGATTGCATCGGCATAAGAAACCTTACGCATTTCCCGAACAATTTCTGCAAAATAGTCGGTGATAAAACCATAATCGTTTGTAAAATATTCAGGACGATATTTCGGAATTTCCCATTCGGGAATATAACAGTGCATCCGGTCGAAAAAAGCTGTATCGTTTGCCATTACTTCAGGGAACGGTTCAAACAAGTGAGATGTCCGCAGTATGACATCGACGCTTTGATTGATATTTCCGACGAATACCATTGAGGCATACGCATTTTTCTCTTCTTTCCCGCGGGCAAAAGATCCGGAGGCCATATAATCTTTCATAATCTGTACGCCGTCCTGATCCTTGAACTTAATGCCGGCAACTTCATCGAATGCGACGCAGTCCCATAATCCGACGAGGCCGATCGTTCTGGTGCTCATATTGTAAAAAAGATTTGCGACAGTCGTCTGCCCGCCTGAAATAAGAATACTGTTCGGGCTGATTTCCTTGTAGATATGCGATTTTCCCGTACCGCGCGGACCAAGTTCGCATAGATTGTAGTTATTTTCTACAAGAGGAATCAGACGGCACAAATGCAGCCATTTTACACGTTCGTTGAATTGTGTCGGTTCCATACCGGTACTGCGCAGCAACAGATTGATCCATTCTTCATCAGTAAACTGCGGGCGTGCATTTTTTATGTCATTAATGTCGATGCTCGGCATCTGAATAGGTGTAAGTTTCCTGATTATAAAAGGTGATTTATCTTTTTCGGTTTCATAGTAAAAGTATTCCATCTGCACGATACACCAGATACCGCCGCAGACAAGACGTTCATAATTTTTGATATAATCGCTTGTGACAGGAACATCTTTCAATCCGAGATTTGAAAATTCCGCTTCATACATATCTTTACGGATATTAAGTTTTGCAGTGATACGATCGATTACCGTATATGAGCCGTTCTCGCGCAGTTTTGCTATGATCATCTGCGCTTCATCGGGGCGGACATAATTGTCTGCAATAATTTTTTTGACTGTCTGAACACCGTCTTCTATTTCCGATTCATTCGTAGAAGAACAGTACATACCGAGCAGATATTCGAGAACATAGACCGGAACATTTGCACCTTCTTTTATTCTTTTTGTCAGGTCCTTGCGGACTATTTTTCCCGCAAATATTCTGTTCAGTTTTTCCGCAAATTCATCCATACGTTTTCCTCTGTCTAAAATCCGAAATCATCGGCAAATGCTATATCTATAGTAAATTTATACCGTTTTATTTCAATACCGGAGGCAAGATCGGAAATAACGAGATAATAGTCAGCCGCCTTATTATATTTCCGGCTTAAGAATGTAAACTTTTCCGTAAAAACCCGGTCATCGGGAGATGCGTCTTTACGATCTGCGATTATCGTCGTTTCATTCGATATCTTCCGCTGATCGGCATCTTCGAACCATACCTTTACACGGGCAGGCTGCAGCGTTTCGCCGGTATTGTCTTTTTGCATGAATTTAATGTAGTTAATAAGATTAGTAATCTTCTGGGGCATCGGCATAAGATCGAGTTCGACCGTATTCGGCTGCCTGCTGCCGCGCTGCGTCTCCACGGTAAGAAGCGGAACGATTATTTCCTGTAAAGAAGCGCCACCGTGTACATAATTTTGTCCGCCGCCCTGAAATGCAAATATATCGGCTCCGCAGGGCACCGTCACGTACGTGTATGCAAGCGATCCGTCAAGATAGTCCAGACTACAGGTAAGCGTACCGTCGATTTCAGGCTTTTCATGCGAAAGAATAAAACGATTGTCTTTTTCTACTGCTTCAGGCAGAGAGCCGGTGCGCATTTTATCACTTGCAGCAAGTCTATCTCGTTTATATATAAAGCCGTGATCGGCAGTAACGTAATATTTTCCGATTGAACGGTCGGACGATAACTTTGCGATAAGTTTTTTTATCTCTTTTACAGCTTCACCTGCGGCGGTAAACACTTCATTTTCGGAAGCAGCGCTTTCTCCGCGCGCGTCAATCTGATTATGATAGATATATACCAGTTTCTTTCCTGCAAATACTTTTCTGATTTCCGTGCGGTTCATGCTGCTTACATCAGTATAGTTCAGCGCATCGGAATCAGCGCAGGCAGCCTGCAGTATAGCTCTGCGGTTTTGCGTACCGTCCGACGAGATTCCGTCGACAGTGATATTCCACTGATCGGAATAGGTAAGGTTTTTATGTGGAAGCAGAGCTGCCATACAGAGTTTAGTATACGACGGAACTGCTGCCGTCATATATGAAAGTTCAGCACTAACCCCTGACGTACGATTTAAATCCGCAGCAAGCTCACTGCCGCATTCATACCGGAATGCATCGGAAATAATAACTACCGTGCATTCAGATGCTGCAGACAACTGAGCTTTTGAGGTAAAAAACTTCCACTGTTTTAATCCGGGGAGTTTTGAAAAATCATCAAGTTGTACAAGTTTTTCCGACCACAATGCACAAAGTTTATTCAGATATCTATTGGTATATACGTTTTCCACAAGGCTGCGCAGTTTATAGAACTGATCGTCTTCGGTTTCGCAGTCAAGCAGATCGAACGCCGTATAAAACTGACGGTAATACCGGTCGATTTTATTCCATTTTTCAACATATAGTTGCACAATCTGCTCCACTGTTGCAGCGGAAACAGATTCTTTTTCATATCCGCCGACTGCCAGCAGTACATGATGCGCCCGGTCGATGGCACGGTACACCTGCCCGTATGTATCACTGTAGTGCGTTTTTCGGCTGCGTTCTGCAAGAATATCCATATACTGACCGGAAAGTGGTGCGTTTGTTTCTATAATAGTTCCGGCGAGTCTTTTACAGATGAACGAATCAAACGCTTCGAACGTATACGCATCGGCATACTGTTCGATCGGATATTTTGCAATAAGCGTCTTTATCTTACAGAGATTTTCCGTCTGCAGTGCAATTTTATTATACGCTTCCGTAAAACCGGAATCGCTCATAAGATTCGTAATATAGACGAGAACGGAATTTTTTTTCTTATCAAGAATGTACTGCATATAGGAAGCGGGCAGGTCGGCACTCATTGATTCCGCCGCATGGGTAATCAGCAGTGAAGCTATAAGTTTTTCAAGCGTCGGCTGTCCGGAATCGTAGCCGTACTTTTCATTACAGAACTGCCAGAACAGTCCTGTAAGTTTATACGTTTCAAGACTGCTGAACTTTTGTGTTTTTCCCGTTACGTACGTATCGATAATGATTTCTTTCAATATTTCCGAAAAATCCGCTATTCTGCATTTAACTGCAGCGGCAAGCAATGTACAGCCGAGCGATTCTTCCGTATACGGTTTTTGTACAAGAAGTCTGAACTGCTGTTCATTCCGTTCCGTCCAGAACAGCGGATATCGTTTAAGAAACCGTCTGAGCGGTTCAGTCAGTTCGTTTCCCAGATCATAGCAGACAGCATCGACACGTTCCGCTGAAAACAAACGCGCATAATGAACAGTATCCGCAAGCGGATTATTCAGATCATCGGGACGGGCAAACGGCGCATATACCAGATAACTGGAGCCGGTATCCGTTTTTTCAAGCAGATACTTCGTCGCAAGCGTATTCGTCCGTGTCAGCTTATGCAGTTTTGCATTCTGCAGATGAACAGTGTCTATTTCATCGGCATACTGCGTAGCATCGTCATACCAGAATATTATCAGGCGGTCAGTGGATATCGTAAATTCTTTGTTCAGGCGGTCCTGAATTGATTGTATACTCATGAGGTTTATTCCTTTTCTAAATTAGACTTTTCTTCTCCAAATAAAAGACTTTGGCCATTAGAAATATCTACGGCCTCGAATTTTATCTTCGGAATTAATGTATCGATTTTTTTTAATATTTCAATTACTTTTTTTATATCAGTACCAGAAAATTCTGGTTGATTTTTTTCAATGTGTACGCCTTTATTCATCAAGGTCCAATTATATTTCTTGTCTTTTAGCAAAGATAACAATGTATAGATATTTTCTTTAGAATTACTTCCAAAATATTTTCTCGTCTTTTTCAATAATCCGTCAAAAATAGAGCTTGAATCAGGGATAGCTTCGGGAGCTCGAAGAGTTACATTTATTTCAGAGTTTATTTTTAAGGTTGAGAACCTTTTCCAGATTTTTAATTCTATACATTCTGTAGCTTGTCTACATTTTTCTGCAGCATCCTTATTTCTTCCATCAGCCAAATTTTTTTCTGCCATTAATAAGGCATCTAAGGGATCGGATGTTTTAAATACAACTCCACGTTCTTCTAGATTGAAAGTACTTATAAACACGAAACGAGCTACATCACCATTTCTTTTTTCATATTCAAGTTCCGATTCAAATTGAGATATAAAGTTATCTCCATGACAAGTTAGTATTATCTGCTTGCATTGGAAGTCCTTATGATCTACTAATAGGTTTATTACCCCATTCCTATGATCATCATCAATTGCATTTACTATATCATCAAAAATAAAAAACTGCTGATCATTATTTTGAGCTTTTGCAAGCAATATTGCCAGACCTAGGAGTTTTACATGCCCTTCACTCAATATTTGCAGTGCATCGGTCTCTATACCGTCATTCAGGGCAACAATAATTTTTTCGCTTTCATTTTCTGTAATGGGTAATTTAAAATATTTTACTTTTTCAAACTCGGCGTCATCTTGATTCATTATATTATAATATTCAGTAACCTTTTCCGATAAATTTTCTGCTAATTTTACTGGTAAAGTTTTTATATAGGAGTTTAAATTACTTATTATTTTGTTATATCCGACTATTATATTCTGATTAAATTGATTTTTTTTATTTTCCAGTTCAATTTCTTTTTTTCTATTATCTCTTACTTTTTCTAATTCAATGATATTCTTTTTTGTACGTTCAATATCGCTGCTTATTGTAACTATTCGGCCCTTAAATTCAACAAGCTTCTCATATATTTTTCTTAGTTCTTTTACCTGTTGTAAATATTTATTTTTTTCATTTGCCGTTTTATTTTCTTTATTTATTTCTTCTATTTTTAGAATCACTTCTTTTTTTTTGTCTATCAATTGTGTCATTTTTGTAATCTGAGAACCTAGTATAGTTTCATTCTGTACATTATCATAAAAACTTTCTAAACAAACAGAAGAATAAATATATTCTGATTGCTGTAATCCTATAGCTTTCATACAATCACTGTTATTCCGAAGTAAAATATTTATTTGACCAGAGTTATTCTTTATTTGTACTAATACTGATTTTATAATTTCTTTTAATTTTTCATATCTTGCAAAAGACTGCAACTCATTCTTTGCATTTTCGAATGGATTAACTACTGTTTTATTTACCGGTGTCTTACAAGCCGGACAAATACTAGTATCTACTTTCACCGAAAGATTTGTAATAGCTTTATATAAATCATGCAAATCAGCATTAACAGCCATTCCCACTAATTCTGTTTTTGCATTCCTGTATTTTGTAAAATCTTGTTCAAGCTGTTTTTGAGCTGGCGAAATCGTATCTATCCAATCTGTTTCATAAACAGGTTTCATAGATTTAGTATAATTATCATTTGTTTCTTTTATTTTTCCTTCCCCGTTTTCATCCTGTAAAAAAGAAATAGCAGAATCAAGGGTTTTTATATCATTATTGTTGAGTAATTTTATTTCATCCTGAATAACTTTATCAATATTTTGTTTATCTTCATTTTTGTTTTTTAATTCTTCTTTTGCCATTGCTATTTGTTTTAAATCATTTTCATATTCGTCCTTAATGGGTTGAGAAATATCAATTTTATCGTTAAAATTATAAGTAAATTCTGAACAGAATTTCAAAAAATCCGATAAGCCAAATAAAGCCGCAAGTCTTTCACTCTTATCTTTATTTGTCGTTGCAGACAAATGAGAAAAAGTCTCTATTCTATTTTTTTCTATAAATGAAAATCTGTATTTATCATAATCAACAGTTGCAACATCTTCTTTCCCGTCAACATAATGGCACATTAATTGGGGCTCGATTGATTTATTTGTAATATTATTTTTTATAAAGGTACTCAAATCAATTCTTCTTGTGTATGCCTCTTGAATGGATCCTAATAAACAATATTCCAATGCTTCACACAGACTTGATTTTCCAGAACCGTTCGGTCCATAAAATAAGGAATATGGTTTTTCAAAATCAAATTTAACTTTATTCTTAAAACCTCGAAATGATTCAACATCCAACGATTTTAATTGTTTTATTGTCCTTTTCTCTTTTATATTATTATCATGCAAATCTATTAGCTTATCATCACAAGTAAAATTTAATTTATTCAATTCTAAAACTATATATTTTGCTCTTGCGCCAGCAGCCGTTCCCTTACTGGCTATTTTTTCAAAATTATTAAGTATTAAATTTATAAGCGTTATTTCATATGGAGTAATAGCATTTTTTGAGTATTCTTTAACCCATTTGACAAATTCTTGTTTTACGGTTTCATACATAAATGCCTCTTTTCCTTCGTTTATCCCCTCGTCGCCAGCAGATTCACTGCGAGCGTTTTCTCCCCTTCGTGCGCCACTTCCACGCCCTGGAATTTTTCATAATTCACATTTACGCCATCGTCAAGGTCTATATCTATGTACTCGTCTGCCAGATGGTGCAGTGCCTGTTCATAGATGTGCACTTCTGCAATTTGTCTGGCAAGTTTTGCCTGTTTTTTGAGTGCCGCAGCTTTTTCCTGCGCGGTAACGGCAGGGTTATCCATAAACTGATTACAGCGTTCAAGTGCATTTTCAAGAAATTTCTGCTGTTTGAATGCGTACTCGGTACGCATGCGGGCAAGAGTCTGATTGTCGTAGCGGTGTATGTAGATAAGTGCCTTAAAACCGTTTTCCTTACCGGAATCGAACAGCCAGTAGATCGGACGTTTTTGATATATCTTGAGATGATCCCTGTAAAAATCTTTGAGAAAATATGTTCTGATTGCATCGCGGGGCGTTGCACCTTTCGAACCGAGAGCGTCGGCAATAAAGGAAAGATTCTCTTCGAGCGTTGCCGAGCCGTAGACTGTTTTTACGAATTCCGCAAAGCGGGTTACGATGTCGTCTGGAAAATATTCGTCGTCGGATATGGGAATAATATTGTCGGCATCGGGAATAAAATATGTATACCTGTTCAAATCCATATTTCCGCCGGCATATGCAAGACCGTCGAAAGAAAGCGAATAGCGGCCGAACATACAGCCGACTGCATAGGACACGAAACTTTTTATGTCTCGTTCCCGATCTGCTCTGCGTACCGTTACATCTTTATCTACAACATCCGAAGTAAGTTCGTCTTTAAGACCGTAAATGTCGATGAAGATACGGTTCAGTTCTTCTTCATTCGCCTTAAGTGTGGAAAAACGTCTGTCGCATTCAGTCTGCCATGAATCGAAATAGTCTGCAATGCGGAATGCATGACTTACCGTATCTTTGTAATCGACTGAACCCGGCTCCGGCAGAAGCGGATGACGAACGAAATCCCACGAAGTTTCAAAGGCATCCCAATCTAACTTGGAAAGAGAAATGTTTTGTTGGACAAGACAATCTATTCGTGGTTTCTGAAGTTCATTAAATTTAACAGGAATTTTTGCTATATCTCCTACTGGCATAGTAATAGTAGGATTTATGATATGAATCAGATATGATGAGATTTTGCTATTTAAGAGTCCAAAAAGATAAGTAAAATATTTATCACTATTTAAAATAAAAAATGGACTCATATCGCCTTGAATAATACCTTGCTCTTGAAGTTTTACAGATATATCTCCATTATTTATTCTATTCCATGTAATACATTTCCTAAAATATAAATTTTCCGAAGGTATTATAGCTTTCCCAGTTTTTTTTATCTTTTCACCTTTGTTTTTCCATAAGACTGAATTTAGTATTTCTCCATACCATTTTCTGGAATTACCTCCATTATTCATTATTACCCAATTAGATTTTTTTGAATATTCTCTCGGTAATGATAATTCGTTTTTGTTTAATTCATACCAGAATCTTATAAAAAAAGCACTATTACCTGTTTGTAACCCTCTTCTTGTTTCTCCTATTTCGCCCAATACCGTATTAGAAAAAATTTCTAATTTATTATCTTTTATCCAGTACGCAATAGGTATCCCTAATATTTTCGAAAAACTTTCTTGTTTCGCACTATAAATATTTTTTTTAAATATAAAGGCTTTTTTCTTTTCATTTTCTCCTTTAAAATCCAAAAGCCTGATATATGTTCCTTTGCAATCCTTAATCTTCGTATTAAGCAATACAAACGCCGTTGGCTGTACTATTTCGCCGCCGATATCATCAAATGCACGGGCTCCAAGATGTGCCATATTTACGATAGTACGTTGTTCAACAAGCTTGGCCCGTAATTGCTCAAAGCTGGACAGAAACATCCATGACTGCTGGGTAATCATCGCTGTATATCCTTTTTCCTTTGTAAACGTTCCGCATTTTTCAATGAACACTGCAAACAGATCGCTTTTACTGTCCGGATACTCTTTTTTTACGAACGAACTCAGCTTTGCATTCATCTTATTTGAACCCATGTACGGCGGGTTCGTAACGACGACATCATACTTTGCGCTCATTACCTGTGCCTGTCCGGCAAGCTGACGGATAAGCGGCAGTTCGCTCGCTATCGCATCGTTTTCAAGCGTCGCTTCGTGAGTATGTTCCCATGTATCAAGTGCCGTAAGCAGACTCCGGTAATCGCGGCTTTCTATATTCAGAATGGAACCGTATTCCTTGGCGTCGGTAAACGCGTTTTTCAGATATTCAAGTGTGCTGCGTGCTTCCTTATCGGAAAGCCAGTCAGCTGGACCGAGCGTATTGCTTTCCTGAACGGCATATACGTGAGGCGTTACTTTTTTTTCAAAAAAACGGCGGTCGTATTTACGGCCTTTCATCATGAGGGCAAAATAGCTCAGCTGATACGCGCGGTCATCGATATCGAGGCCGTAAAGATTGTTTTCAAGTATTGCACGGGCAGCATCGCGTTCACTCCAGCCGACGCTCGTATATATCTGCATAAGTACTTCGAACGCGTACACAAGGATATGGCCGCTTCCCATGCAGGGATCGATCACTTTTATTTCTTCCGGCCTGAGATTCCGGTATTCCGCGCGGATTGTTTCAAGTTGCTTTTTAACAGCAGGCTCCTGTTCCGCCTCTTCAAGATAATACTTCCAGTTTGCTTTTATTGGCGTTTCCTGATGTCCGTCAGTCCACAGTCGGCCGAGTGAGTTTTCGACCATGTAGCGGACAATCCAGTCCGGAGTAAAAAGCTGCGTTGCTGCCGGTATACGTTCCCTGCTGATTTTTATATTTTTTTTGAGTTTTGCAAACGTGTCGTCCTTAAGTTCCGTATTGTAGTACTGATACAGCCAGCCGATAATTTCCACCGCGTCCCTGAAATTGTCCTCGCTGATTGCAAGCAGCCTGCGTACGACGCCGTCGGCGCGTGTAAAACTGAGGGATAAAAGAAGTTCGGTAAAATCAAGTTCCGTATTCGTCGTCGATTCAAACAGCGCGGGAAGCAGCGAGCTCAGCTCATTACACTGTTTGATAAACAGATACTGGAACGCTTCGTCAAGTTTCTGAGCACGCTTAAACCCGCAAATGGTTTCCTTTTCCGATTCGGTAAAATTCAAATCGACGTTGTCGGGAGCAAGCGCCACGATATCAGGTTCATATTTTCCGGACGTTTTGCTCGAAAGTACGCGTACGCGGCTGGGAAGATAATCGTTCAATTCCATAAAGCGGATGGCAATAATACGGTTAAACCATGTATATGCCGCTTCTTCCATAACGGCGTCATATCCTTTTTCCCCGATACGCCTTACCAGATTTTTCCGCTGTCGTAATGCCGTTCCTGTCAGCGTCGTTTCTCCACCGGTAGGCGTACGATATATCTCGAAGTCACTTCCTTCAGATGCAGGTTTCCCCACGACAGATGCCGTAATGCCAACCTTTGCGGCATTATCGCGGGCCATCTGAATAAGACTCCTGCGCGCTTCTATGGCAAAATTTCTGATTACCGTTTTATCCATGTATACATTCCGTTTTCATTATTTGCTGTTTCCCCTTTGAGAAAATGTATTTTCCTAGGAACTTTCCTAGGAAACCTATTCTTCTTTTAGTATTTCCCAGAAACCGGTTTTATCGCTTCCGTTTCTTCGTATATAGCCATCGCTTTTTAATATGGCACAGTGATTTCTTACTGACCGTTCCGTTATTTCAAGCGCTTCCCCGATTTCCTTATTTGTTGATTCAGGATGTGCCTTTATATATTCAAAAGTTTTTCGTGCCGTTTCAGGAAAAGTCTCTGGCCAGTTACGTACTGTTTCCTGACATTTCTTAGATAATTCCGGAATTGTCGGACCGCGATAAAAAATTATTTTGAAATCAATCTCCGAAACAATGAACTTAGGTCGATTCACATTGTACTCGGTACATTCAGCCTGAATTCTGCGTAATCCCGATCCCCATTCTTCCATAATATGCATGCGTTGAAATACCTTCGCGATAACAGGATTTCGGGGAAGAGACATGCCGTCCAAAGCTTGCTCCAGAGTGATCCCGTGCGGTAGAGATCCCGGTGAAATAATTTCAACACGATCGTCAAAAACTGCAACCTGCACATGTTCAGTGAACATATAGTTTCTATGTACTATTGCATTAATAATAGCTTCACGAATCGCATCCGGCGGAAGCTCATATCTGTTGAGTCCCAGAATGCCTTCTATTTTTACACCTAAATTAATATGCTTAAGAACAAACTGATATGCCTGTTCGATTTGGTCATATATCGGTCC
Source organism: Treponema sp. (assembly GCA_041669845.1). Taxonomy (GTDB): domain Bacteria; phylum Spirochaetota; class Spirochaetia; order Treponematales; family Treponemataceae; genus Treponema_D. The sequence continues at coordinate 5,354 of JBAYAJ010000018.1, read as the reverse complement.
TTCACAATCACGTTTATCAAGGAAGACGACTTTATCAATTCCTTTAAAACAGGCACAGCGGACAATTGAACCGCTGTATTCCGTCAGATAGGAATTTGTCAGTATTCCGTATGCGTTTGTGGGCAAAAGTTCGTTATTAATCCGTTTTAATACACCCAGCGATTCAAGTGTTTCTTTTGTAACATACGGGTGTTCTTTTTCATCATGCTGCATAAAACGAGCTATATCATCACAAAGTTTCTGTGTGATCGTATCATTATACTGATGGTCATTCTGTAAAAGCGGTCGACTCTGCAACCCGTCGTAAGATCGTCGGCTTCCTATCATTTCAAGTTCTTTGTAACTTATGTCGTCAGCCGGACGGGACGTAGCACCGACACGTATAAAGGTACCGTTTTCTTTACCTAATGAATTTATGTAATAAGGGCATGCTGCACCGGGAAAAATCTGAACGACGACGACCGTTTTCTGCTTATGTGACCGTAATGTTATTTCCGGAGAAACCTGCGGTATAATACTGTCGGAAATACAATTTGCTATTTGATCCATCAGTAAAAATTGGTTTTCTTCAGGGATACCCATGATTTCTTTTGTTTTATCATCGATTCCGAAGATAATAAAACCGCCGGATGTATTACTGAAAGCACTTACGGTCTTTAAGAAATTCTCTTTCTTTGCAGGAAATTCGCGTTTGAATTCCAGATGAGCTGATTCACCATGCCTGACGGCACTAAAAGAAAAATCCATGTCAGCCCTCCTATACCAGCAGTATAATTCCACCGGCAGAATTCTTAAGCTGTGCTTTGAGCCCTGCGGCTATTTCCCGGGCGAGTGCATCTGCATCGGCATCCGTACGAATCTCTATTGTCGGTCTTGAAACGACGGTACGAAGGTCAACCGTTCTGACTGAAGACTTTACACCGGTCGCAGCGGACTGTTCACTGCCTGCAAGAATTGAATTGATAAGTCTTGCCTTTACGGCTGAACTTTCGGTACTGATTGCTTTTACACCGGCAATATCGTGCAGACGGTGAAGTTTGTTCAGAAGTTCATCGAATGCCGGCTGAACACCGAATGTGTCTGGTATTTTCTTCTGATTCAGTACCGCCTGTACCTGCCTGCAGTCTGCCTGTACGACAGGCTCCTGCTGTGCTTTTTCTATTTCAAGCAACCTTGTATACTGTCTTTCGAACGTAGCGTTCGTAGTACCGAGTATCTGGATCGATGACCACGGACGTTCCTGACTAAGTATCTTTTCTATAATCTGTATGCTGCTGTCGAGTTCTTCGTCGGCAATATAATTCTTGCTGCTTTCATACAGTGATTCAAGTTCCAATGACCGCACATAAATATTTCTCTGCTCTCCGGCAAAGAAAGTAAACACATTCTGACTGTCGTCTGCAAAATCAAGAAAATCGTCGTGTTTCTGATCGGCAAATTCGTACAGCTGTATAAAGTTCGTATGGGCTTCGAGTTGTTCCATCAGGTGTAGCCCGTTTTCCATAATTTTCTTTCCCGGAAATTTCGGCTGATACTGATATTCGTTCAGTATCTTTTTTATATCGTCAAGCTTTTTGTCGGCTTTCGTCTTTAAAAGATGTGCAACCTCTTCGTCATCTTCCGGTAAAGTTGGTATATCGAATATATCACGCAGTATTTCCCTGACTGCTTTCAGTTGTTTTTCCGAAGCGTGCATTTTCTTTTCGATAATGAGTTTATCCTGATATTCACGTTTTGTTATATATGAAACGATTTCCGAAGAACTGCATTCCAGCAGGGAAATATTTTTGCTGTTAAGTAAAAGTGCGATTTTACCCTGTTTGAATAACGCGCCGACAATCCATTCAATATCAATATCCGTAAAGCCGTAGGGCGGTGCATTAAACTGATTCAGTACGCTTTTTAAGGTAATTCTGTTTGAATGCAGCGCATTATCGTTAACAAAGTTATACATATCTGCAAGTGCAAGGTGATTGGCTGCACCGGTGTCATCGAGAGAAAGTTCGTTTCCCCTTTGAAAGAGCGCTTCTATTGTCGAAACGACCGGTCCTGTTTCCATGTAATACAGCTTGTGATAGATACTTTCGACTTCTTTATGCAGTGCTTCTTCAAGCCGTGCTGCAGCTCCTTTCGCATTTGAAGTAACAATATCGCCGTTTATATAAATCGCTGCGTCTTCAACTGCCTTTTCTATATAGGTATGAATACGGACCTTTTTCTCAGCCAGTTCGTCCTGTTTTGCACGCCGTATCGGTTCGAATTGCCCGTTTAATTCTCCGGCATTTTTTGTAAAATATTTATTAATCTTCAACGCTTCACGAATTTCGGTAAGGAAGGTATCGTCATCCGGAAGCATGACAACTGCATCGCTGCCGGCCAGAGAAAGCTGACGCATGCCGTCTGCATCGTGCACTGAAGTGGAATAGTAGGGCGTAATAATCTGAATGCCGAGCGGTTCGTTCTGTACTTTATAATAAGAATCGACCCGCTGATTAAACGGAAAATTATACCGTGTACTGTAACGGTATTTATTTTCCGTCAGTATTTCATTAAAAATAATCTGTGCTGTCTGTGCAATAACTTCTCCCGGATCGACAACCTCGGCGTTTATCGCGCGGTTAATGTCCTGTTCTTCGTCGGTAAGAAAAATATACACCTCACCGTTTTTCTGAATGAGTGTCTGTCTGATAAGCCGCTGCAACGATTCTTCGACTTTTTTGCGAAGTTCAACACGGTCTTCATCAATTGCATCTATCATGAGCGTCGTAATATTTTCTACGGTCCCCTTAATTTCTTTTACGTATTTTATCATAAAAAGTACTTTCAGAAGTTCGACATCAAATACTTCCAGCAGTTTATTTGTCTGTGCACCTGAAATAACGTTGCTGTAGGTATGATCAATAAATTTTTCAAGTGCATCGTAAAAGCACCAGAACGGTACGAGAATATATTCGGAATCGAGGCGGTCTTCATACTTCATGGCGGATTCTTTAAAGAGCGCAAGCATGGACCGTTCGCCTTCTGCAAGATGTTTCCCCGATGCGCCGTGCGTCCGTATGGCCGTCAGTACGAGCCCCAGCAGCTGGAACTGATAGGGAATAAACGGGTACACTTCGGCAAAATCAGCTGCATTTGCATACAGTTTCTTTTCTGCTTCATCCGAAAACGTTATTACATTTTTTATGATCGCTTCTTTCTGTTCATACAGCGCTTCAAGTCTTTTTTCTGCTTCCGGAGTCTTTTCAAGAATACGTTTTCTGATTACTTCGTCTACGTTCGCACTCGACAACGATAAACGCGTAGTAAAACGTCCCTGAATCTTTGAAAAATCATTGCCTTCGACGTGAAACAGAGAATCAATATCCTCTTGGCTCGTAACGACAATCCACGCTTTACCGCCGCAGGCTGTTCCCAGTTCTTCAGTCACCGTCTGCATGTTGAGCATGAGCTTTGTATCTTTTGCAATAAACTGCCCGATTTCATCTACAAGGAATACGACGTGATGATTACTGCCTTTCCGTTCACAGTAGTCCTGTACCAGCTTTCCGAACCGCTCAATGCTGATAGTGTAGTTTTTCTCCGCCGTATCGAGCCAGAGCTTTGCGGCATCGGCACTCATTATTCCCGTATCCGTCAGACAGCTTTGTATATTGTCAGAAATAAAATAAAAACTTTCCCGTTCAGACTCCCATTCTTTTCCGGTTTTCGCTTTGAATGCGTTTTTGAATACATCATATTTGCCGTCAAGATCAAGTTTCCGTTCCAGTTCGGCAACGTACGGAATAGAACCGCAGTATCCCTGCATGTCATTGAACACTTTCATGAACACACTAATAATGGCATCGTCGTGCTTTTTCGAATCAGCTTCGCTTTTGGCATCAATATTGAACAGAATAACATCTGTCGGAACAGAACCGGCAAGTCTGATGTCGCCGATAACCATTGCGTCATCAATTTTTCTGCCGTCGGTAAAATAATCGACTGCATGTTTACCGTTTACTTCTTTATTGTTCAGCAGATATGAAAGAATCTTGAGAAAGTGAGATTTACCGCTTCCGAAAAAGCCGGAAACCCACACGCCCATTTTGTCTGTTCTACCGATAATCCCGTTTTTATAACTGCTGAAAAAGTCCCGGAAATGCTTTGACAGTTCTCGTGTTACAACGTATTCATCAAGTTCCTGAAACGCATTTGCAGTATCATTCTGTCCGACTTTGATAACACCCTGAATGTCACGGTCGATCGGTTTTGCAAATATTTCTTTTATAGTCATAAACTGTTCTCTCCCTGTTTTTCAGCATAATTTAAATGCGCGGTAATAATTATCGTCCGTAATAGTATTAAACAACCTCAGCTTCTGCCCGGTATATTCACCGGGAAAAAACAAAACGACAGGAACATCGCATAATCTCTGATGAAGATTATTCAGTATGGTATGGGATCGTACAAGCGGATATGCTTTCCCGACCCCCGTAATAAATACGATTGAATCCTTTCCGGCATGCTCAATAATATGATTAATAATAAGATTTTCTTCCTGATCATCATTCAGACGAAGAAATGTACGGACAGCCTTATATGCCTGTTCGGATCCGGAAATTTCTTCCATTTTGAAAGCCTTAGTAAGATACCCGCGACTTTGCAGCAATTCAATGATTATTTCGTACAAATCAAATTCATGTATATCAGGCAGGTTCTGATCAGTATTAAATCGTTCCCTCAGTGCTTTTACATGATTTCGAACAAGTAATTCATCTTTCGGATCATAATCGAAAATATAATATCCGACTTCGTTTCCCAGCCCTTTATTTTTAAGAAAGTCAGGATTTCTGATTATTTTCTGGATTTTATTAACTCGATCAGCAAGCGGTTCAGTTTTCATATTCGACTCCGGTAACCGCGGATAGATATGGCAATAATCCGGCATTTTTGAACATATTCTGTATATGATAATCGACAAATACCGGCAGAATAGTCTTGTGCTGTGCAGATTCAATCAGCCCTGCATCTATAAGCAGCCTGGTATATGTCTGTTTGAGTTTCGCTATAGTACGGTCAGAGAACTTCGATACTACTTCACTTTGTGCAATCTTTATATCAAAAAAATTTTTTATTTCTCCGGCAGACAGTTCATTTTCCCCCAGTTGAACAGCTTTCCTGAATACCTGCTGCATAAATTCTGCAAACAGTAAATCCGTCTTCATAATACTCACAAGCACAATTATTTTCGCGGCGGCACTATCCGCAGTTATAAGCTCTTCCCGTAATTCAGGCGACAAAACAGCAAGCCGCCGAAAAATAATTCCTGCGATTCGCTTTGTACGATCTTCCGCCCGCACCTGATACAGATTTTT
>JBAYAJ010000017.1:0-24475 GCA_041669845.1 Treponema sp. | reverse complement strand
CTGAAACTGTATAAGCTCGTTTGCGAGCTGCATCGACAACTGGTTAAAAGCAGCTTTTGTAATAACGGTTTCACTTACCAGATTAAGCAGATAATCGATTCTGCGTGAATCAACACGAAGTAAAGATCCTCCCTGAACAGCATGTCCAACGGCAGATGCCGGCTGCTTATTCTGTCCGGATTTAATTTCTGCTGTCTTTTCAGTTCCGTCGGCAGTCGTTTCTCCAGCTTTCACCTCACCTTCATCTGCTGCTTTATCAGCATCCGAAGTCTGCTCAGTATCTGTGTCCAAAACTGGTGGCTGTCGAATTTGAACGTCCTTTACAGGAACTCCGGGGGCATCTTTTTTTCCAGAACCTGCAACTTTTTCATATGAGTCAAGCAGCCGGGCATCAGTTAAAAGCGTAACATCATTCAGGAAAGCAGTATCCTCAATTTTTGCCTGTTCTTCATTTGTTGCCAGATAATAAAACACATTAGTATAGAAGGTGTCTTCGTACAATGCATCAAAATCAGGTACGGTCTTTAATACGCTGCCGAGTGCCTTCAGAGCTGCAAATACCTGTATACCGCCTACAGAATTCATCGGATTGCTTTCGTCAAATTTTACGGAAACACACCAAAGCCGCTGCCCGTTCTGGCAGGCATTTTTCAACTCTGTATATTCACTTTCCGTAAGTACAGGAGAAGCAGCAGAGGGAGTCTTATCAGGGACAGCTTCAACCGGCCTGATGACCGGTGTTTTCTCAACAGCAGAAGGTCTGTTCCTCGACTTTTTCTCACCTTTTACAGGAATATATGAATACAGCCTATTCATCAGCCCATCAATATTTTCCTGATAAACAGATCCACTCCTCCGTGCCTCAAGCATCGCTTTTATAACATCTATAGAATTCAGAAGAACATCTATTACAGGTTCGGTAACCTTCAATCTGTCTGAACGGATTTCATCAAGCATATCCTCAACTGTATGAGTAAATGTCGAAATCTCGTTCATTTCCACTGTTGCGGAACCACCTTTTAAAGTATGGGCGGCACGAAAGATCTCATCTATTGCTTCATGATTTGTCGGGTCATTTTCAATGACAAGTACGTTACTCTCAAGATTATCTACCTGCTGTTCAGCTTCAGCAAAAAAATCTTTAAGTAGTTCTTCATTGTTTGGATCAAGATAATCACTCATATAGTATTATTATATACTTTACAACAGATAATTCAAGCAAATAATGTAAAAAAGTTAGACAGAAGGTTTGTAAAGTTTTTTTCTGTTCCTGCCGATAAGATAAATGGGTCTTTGTTTTCCGGCCGAGGAGCATATTGTGAGACAAAATAAATTTTTCATGATTCTTTACCTGTCATCGTTTATTTCTATTTTCTCTCTTACAGAAGCTCATCCAGCGGGATTTTTCAGTGGATACGCAGGTATTAAGACCGATCTAGGCTTATCAGATGCTTCCGGCAGCACATTCAATCCCCAGCTGTTATTACAGTCTTTTTTTGCAGGACAATTCAATCTGACAAACGATATTATTGCAAGAATTGAATTTTCCCTCAACACAGACGACCTTATTGAAAATTCTGTATTTAAAAAAACTCCGGCTGACTTCCAGATTGATGAAATTTCATTAATATATCGTAAACAGTTCTCCGGATTTTCAAACTATCTGAGTGGTTTTATGGGAACGTACGAACCAATCGGATCAGATATATTTCTCCGCAGAAGATTCGGAATACAGCCAATCTCGTCTAAAATTACTGAAAGCTGGCTTGGCCTCTCTGGTTCTGTTCTTTATCCTCTTTTTGGAATAGGTCTTTCCGATGTAGTACAGTCTACAACACAGCCTTTAGCAGCAGGTGTTTACTGCTATATTAACCATGAAAACAGTGATAATTATGTATTCAACAGCGATCTGCGTTATGCATGCGTCTATCCGTATATATATCTTGATGTTGCAGGCGGCATCGGTGCACCGATGAAGACAGATTACAACGGAGAGAAAGTCATTATGCTTATAGATACGCTCTATGCTCATGGTGGCATGGACATACTTATCGGAAATAACTTTACGCCGTTTTCTTTATACACACAAGCCGGTATTTATGACATTCCCATCGAACGCGATATGAACTCGTTTACAGTCGATCCAGACAAAGTATACCTGCTGTTCGAACCACGGTTTAAAATGTCTACGTTTCTGCTCAGATTCACTCTTTTCAGTCTTCCGTCGGACACCATCAAAAAACTGCTGTTCATAAACGACACGCTTGGTTTCAATATTCTCAGTTATACTGATTCACTCTATATTGGCAGCACAAAAATTGCATTCGGCATCAACACAACATTTTCCGTACCTGACGAAAGTTTTCTTCTTTTCCTTCATGCAGATGAATTTTCCGTCGACACTCTCAATGTAGCCCTGTCTCCATATATTTCACTCCAGATGTTCTCTGGAGAACTCCACATTATGCAGCAGATGCGGATAACGGACCTTGCAAAAGGTTCTTATGCATCCGCTTTTAAACTGAACATCGGATATAGAACACAGTTATAGAAACCTAAAGTTTAAGCAAAGAAAGACGCCTGCATGCTTCCTGCACCGATTGGTGATGCCCGAAAGAACTGAAACGGATAAAGCTTTCACCTGCTGCTCCAAAACCGGAACCCGGTGTAGTCACAACTCTGCACTTGTCAAGAATTATGTCAAAGATGTCCCAGCTTTTGTATCCGGGAAAACGTACCCACAGATACGGTGAATTACCGGTACTATAAATCTGAACGCCGGCCTGTCTGAAGTTATCACTTTCAAGTGTCTCATGAATCATCTTAACATTTTCAAGATAATAATCAATGATATTTTTCATTTCGACGATACCTTCCGGATCAAGAGCAGCAAGACCACCGTGCTGTGCAATATTTGAAGCACCATTAAAAAGAGTTGTCATAACACGCAGCCAGTCCTTTATGACCGGTGTACCGTCAGAAAATAAAAGCGTTTTAGGAACAACAGACCACCCGAGACGAACACCTGTAAATCCTGCCGGTTTTGAAAACGAATTAATCTCTACCGCACAATCCCGTGCACCCTCAATTTCAAAAATTGTTCTGGGCAGTCCCGGAGTACGGATAAACTGTGCATATGCCGCATCAAAAACGATAATACAGCCATGCGATTTTGCAAAATTTACAAGCTGAAGAAGCTCTTCCCTTGTCGATGCATATCCAGTAGGATTATTTGGAGAACAGAAATATATAAGGCTGTCTTTTTTTACCTGAGAAAAGTCAGGAAGAAAACTGTTTTCAGGGGTACATGACAGATACGTAATGTTCTTATAACGGCCGTTTCTGTTCGATCCGGCAGCACCTGTGAGCACAGAACCGTCAACATACACAGGATATGCCGGATCCTGAACAGCAACATGAACCTTCCGTCCGAACAGAGTCTGAACACGCGCAATGTCGCATTTTGCACCGTCAGAAATGAATACTTCATCAGAATCTGCCATACCGGCATAAAATGTCTCCGCAATTTTTTTTCTCAGAGCAGGAAGCCCCTGCTCATCACCATACCCGGAATAACCTTCCGGAGTAGCAAGAGACAGCGCATAATCAGACATCGCCTTTGATATATGCGGAGTCAGCGGTTCTGTTGTATTACCGATACTCAGACTGATAATTTCTGCATCGGGATGAGAAGCAGCATATTCTCTACTGCGGAGGGCCACTTCCGGAAACAAATATCCGGCTGTCAGATTTGCAAATCCTGTATTTCTACGTACCATGCTGACATTTTAATGAATCAAACAACCTTTATCAATATTTCTGCAGACATATTTTCTACGTACATATGTCTGCAGAAATATCATTTTTCCGGAAGTTTCACCGTGAATTCTGCCCATTTTCCATAATCGCTGACCGCTTTGATAGTACCACCATGGTTAAGAACAATCGACTGTGCAATCGACAAACCAAGTCCCGATCCTCCTGTATTCCGTGCACGGGATGTGTCGGAACGATAAAAACGCAGGAATATCTTGTCAAGCTCCTCAGGCAGGATACCTTTTCCGGTATTATACACTTTTATATAACGCTGCCCTGCAGACTGACAGACAGAGACGCGTATTACAGCTCCTTTATCCGAGTTTTTCAGTGCATTATCAACAAGTACAATAACGACTTCTTTAAGACTGGTCTCGTCGGCCCTTATGTTTATTGCCTCAGGAATTTCCATTTCCAGGGTCTTTCCCTGTTCATATACAATACTTTCGAACGGAAGAACGACACTTTCGACCATTTCGCAGAGATTAAATTCTGTCTTAGTCAATTTTATACGTCCGGAGTCATTATGCGCAAGATACAACAGATCTTTTACAATCAGACTCAAACGTTCATTTTCAGTTTTTATATACTGCAGCCACTTGCAGTCGGGCATTGATGATATAAGTACATCGACATTTGCACCTATAACGGCAATAGGTGTCTTAAGTTCATGACTGGCATCTGCAATAAACTGTTTCTGTTCGGCAAGCGTTTCCTTTACCGGTGCAATTGCCCATTTTGAAAACAGTATTGCAAGAAAAAAAGAAATCAATATGCATACAGCATACAATTCCACTGTCAGACGGAGCAGCCATACCTGCATCGCAATCGCATTCTGCATGTTTACACATGCGGTAAAATATCCCACATCGGTTTTCTTTATCTTCCAGCGGATTCCGTCGTACATACCGGAAAACTTTCCCTGTTTATATGATTTAAATGATTCCTTTGCTATCGGATCAAAGGTTTCATCATCATACCGGAGCCGATAGTCAGAAATTACGAATTTCTTTTTCCCATCTTCCCCAAGAACGAGAGAAAAATAATCATACAGATCGAATTTATCATGAGGAAAAAGAATTGCAGATTCGAAAAAAAAACTGTTCTTCCCTCTTCCCCGGTTCATAAAATCAGGTCCATCGTTTTCAGAAGGCATATCACTATTTGGTAACGGCAGGATTCTGCCGATATCAGAATTCTGCCGAAGGACACCAGCAGGAGAAATCATCATCTTTTCATCAGAAAGAAGTTGCCTATGACCGTTGGTACCAAGAAGGCGTATCAAAACTGCATCTGCCTGATCATTATAAAAAAAATGAAAATATAAATTGATGGAACCAAAAATAAAAAACAGCATAAATGCAAGAATTACATTTATGCTTACAATGAGTTTATACTGCAGCTTTCTGCAGACAACTGTATCGCCCGTTTTTGACCTTTTTATGCTGATTATATTCGTAGATTAGATCCGTCTTCAAGCGAATAACCTATTCCGCGTGCAGTGCGGATTTCCGTCTTAACCTTGAGGAATTCCATCTTCTTTCTCAAAAAAGAAATATAGACTTCAACATTGTTATACTCGGCGTTACTGTCGCCTCCCCAGATTTTTTCAATTATACGATTTTTGGTAATAATCTGGTGAGGATTCTGGAATAATAAGTCAATAATCTGATATTCTTTAAGAGACAGTTTGACAGCTTCTCCTTTATCGGAAACAAGTTCACAGTTTTTCACATTAAGTGTAAGATCACCAAACGTAACATTATCGTTCTTTACTTCACCCTTACGCCGGCTCAAAGCCCTGATACGGGCAAGCAGTTCGTCCGTTGAAAATGGTTTTGTCATATAATCGTCAGCGCCAATGTCAAGTCCATGAACCTTGTCCGACACATCGTCTTTTGCTGTAAGCAGAAGAACAGGTACCGAATTATGAGATTCCCGGATTTTCTGAAGTACTGTAAAACCGTCTATTCCAGGAAGCATAACATCAAGAATTATGATGTCGTAGATACCGGAAGAAGCGTACTCCAAGCCTGAATTACCATTATATACAGCGTCAACACTGTACCTGTTTTTCTTGAATATTTCGACCAGTGCCTGCGAAAGGCGTTCTTCATCTTCGACTAATAGTATTCTCATGTCTTGAGTATAGCACAGAATACTTAAAAAGTATGTAACAAATACATTTTTTTTAAGAAATAACATTTTTTTAAACAGAATCAACACCATGTATGCGTCACTAAAGTCTGGCGGTAAATCAACATTTCTTGACTCATGGTCAAGGAATGTTGTTCTCAACAGGTATTGCAGTCGGCAATACATACCATTCATACGCCCCAAGGGGCGGGATATTAACCATCCGCACGAATAAATCTATGTTATTTTGTACATTGTGTATGTTTTTCCTGAAAAAACTGTTATTATTATAATAGAGGTATAGCAGCAGATGACAAAAACAGGCCAGAACAAAAAGTATGAGGCCGTCATAACAATGGATGACGAGTATTTTATTAACTGTATTCTTGAACTTGAACCACTAATAGAAGAAGGCTGGCACATGGAACGGTTAGATAGAAATTCTCCTTTAAACACTATGTTCGTTACTCTTGAAAAAAACAAAATATCTTCTGCCGGGCAAAAGCATAAGTCTGCCTCTTTTTAAATCAGACTGTAAAAATTAAGAGTATGGACCAGGACAGATACCGGATTACAATCCTGACACAGCAGATGGTGGGGTATGGTGATCTCTGAATTTATTATGCATTGATCTATGTTTTCTTAAGTCCCATCAGATTACTCATAGACTTGTTTTTTTCGATCCGGTATAATCTTACGCATGAATAAAATACAGATGAAAAATGCTGTCGCAGAACTTGATGGCGACGAAATGACACGCGTCCTCTGGAAGGTAATCAAAGACAGGCTTATTGAACCGTACATAGACTTAAAAACGGAATATTACGATCTCAGCTTAAAAAACAGAGACGATACTGATGATAAAATCACATACGATGCAGCAGCTGCTGTCAAACGACTCGGAGTCGGCGTCAAATGCGCAACCATTACGTCAAATGCGGCACGTATGAAAGAATATAAACTTACACATCTTACACCGAGTCCGAACGGTATTATCCGCGCAGAACTTGACGGAACTGTATTCCGTACGCCGATTTTCGTTGACAACCTTCACGGAACTGTCTCGTGCTGGAAAAAACCTATTATTCTGGGCCGCCATGCATACGGAGACGTCTACAAAAACTGCGAAATCCGTACACCGGGACCAGGCAGGGCAGAACTCGTATTTACCGGTGCGGATGGTAATGTAATACGAAAAACAATCATGGAAATGAAAGGACCGGGAATTATACAGGGAATACACAATACTGACCTATCTATAGAAAACTTTGCAGACTGCTGCTTCACATATGCACTCGATCAGAAAGTTCCTGTGTGGTTCGGTGCCAAGGACACAATTTCAAAAACATACGACGGACAGTTCAAAATAATTTTCCAGAATGTATACGATAAAAAATACAAAGATGCATTCGAAAAAGCCGGTCTTTCCTATTTTTACACACTTATAGACGATGCTGTTGCACGAATTATGCGCAGTGAGGGCGGAATGTTGTGGGCATGTAAAAATTACGACGGCGACGTTATGAGCGACATGGTAGCATCCGCATGTGGAAGTCTTGCAATGATGACAAGCGTACTCGTAAGTCCCTGCGGGGCATTTGAATATGAAGCATCGCACGGTACGGTACAAAAGCACTACTACAGGTATCTCAAGGGTGAACGTACTTCTACAAATCCTGTTGCACTTATTTTCGCATGGACAGGAGCACTTGCAAAACGAGGTGAGCTTGACAGTACGCCGGAACTTACCGCATTTGCACAAAAACTTGAAAAGGCAACACTTACAACTATAAAAGAAGGTGATATGACAGGAGACATTGCTCACATCGCGGAACCTCCCGCCAGACATGTACTTGATTCCTGGCAGTTCATTGACGCAATAAACAGTCGTATCGGTTCAATATAATCAGGAAAGTATTCCTCCCCATTTTATATTAAGATTATGACAAAGGAAGCTGTATTCATCAGCATCCTTTGTTTGCCTGAAGCCGGTAACAAAGAATGCACTGTCATCCGGTTCATCGCCTGCACAGAGAGTACCCGTCATGACCGACTCATGTGTACTCTCAACTTTTAATGCCTGACGCACCACTCCCTCTCGTGAATCTATAACCTGCACGGTCTTTCCCGCAGCCAGACTTATTATATCCGACATATGAATAAAATGTGTGCAACCGAGAATTATTGTATCACAACCGTTCACTTTAAAATAATCGACAGCAGGCTTCACTGCAGCGAATTTCTGCGCCTGTGTAGCCGTGAACAAATCGTGCTCGATAAATGATACAAGTTCTGCATCGCCGCGTGCAAACACAGTACAATCCGATGCAAAATCACGTTCCAGCCGCTGTATATAGGGATGACGGACTGTTGCATTAGTTGCAAGCAGCCCGATACGTTTATTATGCGACACTTCCGCAGCCACTTTTATTGCAGGAACTGTACCCACTATCGGCACATACGGAAACAACGCACGCAGATTATCAAGCGCCGTCACCGAAATAGTGTTACATGCTACAACAACTGCCTGTGGATGCCATTTATGTATAATGAGAGAAACTGACTGTGAAGCACATTCGGTTATCTGTTCAGGTGTTTTTTCTCCATAAGGAAAATGCAGCGTATCTCCAAGATATGCACATGTCATACCCGGACATATATGTTTCAGATACAACATATATGGAATGCCGCCGGTACCAGAATCAAGAAAAGCAAAATTCATAAAAAGATTAATCCCCCGAATAAACTGTTAAAGGCATCCCTTGCTTTTTTTGCTTCATCATTTTCCCTGTTTTCCGACGAGAAACCTGTTTCAGGAGAAAAATTGTCACAGAAATTCGATTCTTCTTTATCGACAACCAGCTCCTGAACTGTTTCACGGCAATCATAATGAGCTCCCGGTGCATAATATTTACAATTTCGACAGCACCGAAGATCTGCTCCGCATACAGGGCACACAGAGTCCCTGTATATAGTTTCTGTCGCATCGATCGATCTACCACATTTCCAGCACATGGCTGCATTCTAATCATTTGACTAAACAAGCGCAATACCGTACCATAAAAGTATGTATACACTGAACAAATGCCTCGTTCATTCGTGCAAAAACCTTGCGCTTTCCACGTTTGACAAAGACGGAAATATCACCGGAAAAGGGAATTACTGTCTTGACCACATATCAGATCCGGGAAAAGTAAAAGAACAGATATATGCATACATAAAAAGCCACGATGTTATTGTAGGTTTAAATACAACGGGAATTACATTCACAGGTATTGATCTTACAAACAAACGTTTTTACGGTTGTAATTTTCAGCACTGCACATTCACAAATCTTCATTCAGAAGGATTACGCAGCCGCATGAGTATGTTCGATTTTGCAACATTCAGTGATTGTACGCTGCTTAACTGCAATATGCAGTTTACCTCATTTGCAGGTTGTACATTCTCTCACACACTTTTTACAGGCAGCGATATGGTACAAAACAACTTTAACGGCGTTCAGTCATTTCAGTCATCCTTCGACGACTCAGATTTGTACAATTCACGTTTTATCCGTGCGAAACTTATAAACACATCGTTTCGTAACTGCAACGTAAAAAAAACTTTCTTTATTGAATGCACGCAGGAAAACGTTTCTTTCAAAATGTCAAATACGAGAGAAGCAGTCTTCAACCCGCAGGGGAGCGCTCTGTCCCTGGGGATAGATCAGAGTGGAGGTTTAATATTTTGAAAATATATTTTCACCTGAACCTCGGAGGTTTCTCCAACTGTTATGTAGTCGCAAATGAAAACAGTAAGGAAGCAATAATAATAGACCCGGGACAAATAACAGAGAAAATAATTGATAATATAGAAAGCGGTTCATACAAACTGTCGGGAGTTTTTATTACTCACAATCACGGAAGTCATGTTCACGGACTTAAAACACTGCGGAAAATTTATACTCCGAAAATTTATGCAGCAGACTGGGAAGTTGCAGGTAACGATACGAATGTAATCACCGGCGACGGAAAAGTACGTATTGCCGGGTTGACCGTACGCTATATGGCGCTGCCCGGTCACACGGCCGACTCAATGGTATACAAAATAGGGAACGTTCTTTTTACAGGTGATACAATTTCTGCCGGAAAAATCGGTACGACGAACAGCAGTTATTCCGATTTTATTCTGCGTAACAATATTGAACGGAAAATATTTTCTCAACAGGACGCAACTGTTCTTATGCCGGGACACGGCCCGCCGACATGCGTCGGCGCTGAAAAATTGTATAATCTTGATATGGTACAAATATCTGAGAAAAATGAATTTGCAGGAGCTCCGCTATCTGACGAGTGAAACCCGCCCGCATGACAATCCCCAGTTATCGAACGCATACTCGTTAAGTATGCGCGCAGCATCTTCAAACTGTAAACCATTGTTATTCCGTACATATGCAGCAAGTCCGGGTATCTCTTTTACCACGGAAGCCCTGTTTGCAAGATGAACAAAATAATCTGCAACGCCAGAAAACGGCTGCTGCATAAGGTACGCCATAAACTCGTTGTGCACAAGATATGTGTCGCTCATGTCGTAATCCAGATCAGCCTGTGTATGCCAGAATTTCGTCAGAAATTCAAGAGACTTTTGATCCATGGTATAGTATACCGCAGTCACCACATTACGGAATTTCCCATCAGTAAAAAAAATACCATGCCAGCCTTCATGTGCAATAAACCGGCCGCGGAGCCATTCTGCTGAATTTTGAGATACCGATATGACAGCACCCCTGCCCGCTTTATATACACTATTGTCTTTTTTTATGATTTTATTTGCAAGAAGAATGTCGAGGAGGAGATATTCTTTCTCGTTCAGCTGAAAATTCTCACCTGCAGCCTTTGTAAAAAAAGCAGCAAGAGTCTCTGCACTGTAATCATGCGCATTGTATCCGTGTTTGCTTTTAAGCTCAGCATCGCTCAGAAGCGTTCCTCTGTAGCCTGTTTTTTCCGCATAATATGCAAGACGACGAAAGAAATCATTCTGCACATCATAATCACGCGTATCAAAAAAAAGAACACCCGGAAAACGGTTCCATTCAAACAACTCATAATCTGATGTACGCCAGTTTTCCTGAGGCCATTTCAAAATAAAACCGGGATCCGTTTTAAAAGGGACAAGTACAGATTTCCCTGAATCAGTTATAAGAGCGCTGTCGTCGCGCATCATAACAAACGACGTTACATCAGTTTTTCCGTTTCCAATTTCCATACGTGAAAACGGATTCTTAAGCGCTGACGCATGAATCTCAAGTTCATTCTCGTTCTTTGTGCGGTACAGCGTGTACTGCTCACCACCTGCATTAAGCAGCATTGTAGAAGGATTATCAACCGTTCCGTAATCAGCAGATTTTCCAAACGACAGGATGATACGGGGCAGCACTGATGACGAAGTATTCTGGGCTGCAAACACCATGGAAGCTCCCGAAAAATCAACTGCATCAGACAGCGCATGAACTTGTCCACCGTTAGGTGCAAACCCGTAAAACGGTACAGCACCGGATTTATCCCATCCGACAGCCGCATTTGTTACTGCAGCAACTGTTACTGATGAAGGAACTGATGCATAAACAAAAAATCCTGATGGAACCGTACTGTTATTTCCGGGCAGAGTCTTTTGTAATGAAAGTGATAATTCAAAATCAGTCACATCACGAAGATCCGCACTTACCAGAGGACGCTGTGCTATTTCTTTTTTCATTGATCCGTTTTTTTCAAAATCATTTTTGAAAAGGAAACCGTACATCAGCGGAATCTCACCACCAACAGCAAATGTCTTATACTTTTTACTCTGCTTCACATGTATTCTTACCACTACAGCCGCATCACCATTCTTTTCAAAATAAGAACGAAGTTTATTCTGCTGCAACTGCGTAAATTTATAATAAGCATACCCGGACTTTGAAGCTGATGTACGGGCATTCATATTAAGCGCATGGAGATGCCCCGAAACAACATGCATTTCGGAAGGAAAAACCAGCACGACAGGAGAAGAAGAAGAGAAATATTTCTGAAAAAAAACAACAACATCAAGAACAAGCAGCGTACAGAGTATACTCAGGATGATTTTCTGTTTTTTTGTTAAAGTCTGCCAGAATTTTTTTACAGATAGCATAGCATATTCATACTACCCTGTTCGGATCAAAATTGCTATACTGTCAAGTATGATTGTTTTTATTCCGCATTCTGCTGACATACTACTGTTAAACAAAGTACAGAAAAAAATTCTTGCATCGTTAAACAGGGAACGGACAGACTGGTATCCGGTTTTTCCGCTCTGGGCAGTACCTGATGAAAACAATACCAACAAGGACTCAGCATCTGTCAGGGGTACAATTCTTGACCTTATCATCAATGCACCCATAATAAACGAAAGCCTGATTTATTTTCCTGTAGAATTGAATATGAAAAATGGAAATACACTGAAGGGAAAAATATATGCAGGAAAAAAACGACAAGCTGCTGCATCACCGCGTGATATATATACCGACTCTGTTCTGCAGACAACCTTTCCAATTATCTGCAGAATATTCCGCGCAGCAGATGCGGAATTTACATCCATTTCAGGGAATGATTCAGAATGGAAAGTTCTGAAATCATTCTGGATAAAAACAAAATAATTACTTCAGAACTTTCTCGCCGCGTTCCATTGCATTCAATCCAGTCTTTGCAAACTCAAGAATACCGAACGGTTCCAGCAGTCTGATAAGGCTCGAAATTTTGTCTTCACTTCCAGTAGATTCGACTATAACCGAGTTAATTCCGACATCTACTATGTGTGCCCGGAAAATATCGCATGTCCCGATTATTACTGCACGATTCTCTCCGCTTGCCTTTACTTTTATAAGTGCCATCTCGCGTTCACATGTTTTCGAACCGTCGCAGTGCTGAATGGAAATAACTTCAACAAGCTTTGAAAGCTGCTTTTCTATCTGCTCAAGAATATACTCGTCACCTTTTACAACAATAGTCATGCGAGATTGTCCGGGATTGCCTGTTTCGCAAACGGTCAAAGAATCAATATTATATCCCCTCCGGCTGAACAGGCCTGAAACACGGCTCAAAACACCCGCGTGATTTTCAACCAAAACAGATAAAACGTAGCTTTCCATAATTATCTCCCAAATATCATCTTCAGATACTTTTCCCGGCTTCAGCATAAACACCGAGAAGACGCACATCATCTGCCTGAACCTTTAGTGCCGTCATGACACTGTTTACATAATCAACCGCGTCGGCTCCGGTCGTCTGCAGAGAAGCATCTGCATAGAAACGATATCTCCACGGCTGTCCCTGAATAGGACGCGATTCAAGTCGTGTAAGATTAAGTTTGAACGACTGGAACACGCCCAGACATGTGTAGAGCGCCCCCGGTTCATTCTTTACGCAGAACATAAACGACGCCATATTCGGATTAAGACCCACAGTCGAACGGCAGTTATCTGCCATTTGTTTAACTTCCGTCCTGTCAGTAAAATGGTTTGCTGCTATGACGACGAACCGCGTGTAGTTTGCCGGATCGTCTTCGATATTTTCCTGAACAACGTCGAGTTTATAATAAGCCGCATTTACTTCGCTTGCAATAGCAGCATTTTTATTTGAACCGGATTTCGCCACCTCACATGCCGCAGTCGAAGTTGAAACACAGTCTATTCTGTTCCAGACAGGATGCAGGGCAAGGAACTTTGAACACTGACTTATGGCCTGTGGATGAGAGTACACTGTTCTGATTGTATCAAGCGATGTACCTTTTACACCGAGCAGCGAATGCTGAACACGCAGGTGGACGGCACCAACAATACTCACATCCTCAAACTGGGTAAGATTATCATAGTTCTCGAATACAGAGCCTGCAAGCGTATTTTCAATCGGCACTATACCGTAATCAGCCTGTCCGTCAACTACTTTCTGAAAAACCATGCGGAAAGAGTCAACAGGCAGCGCTGTAACACCGGTATCGAAATAACGGCCAATCGCCTGTTCTGCAAAAGCACCCCGTTTTCCGCTGTATGCACAGATAATTCCGTCATGTACAGGAGTTTTTGCATCCACAAGTTTTACCGGAATTTCTATACTACGCAGATGCGTTACCGATTTTCCAACCACAGGAGCCATAGCTTCAATATCGCGCATAAGTTTGTCGAACTGTTCCGGATATAGTGACTGAGCACCGTCGGAAAGAGCCTTATCTGGATTACAATGAACTTCAACGATAATTCCGTCGGCACCTGCAGCGATTGCCGCAAGCCCCATAGGCGCAACCTTGTCGCGGATACCTACTGCATGGCTTGGATCTACAATAATAGGCAGATGGGTCATGCTGCGGAGAACCGGAATAGCCGAAAGATCAAGCGTGTTACGCGTAGCACGCTCGTATGTGCGGATTCCCCTCTCGCACAGAATAACTTTATCCGTTCCTGACGACAGCAGATATTCGGCTGACATAAGCCATTCTTCTATTGTTGCAGAGATTCCACGCTTTAAAATAACAGGTCTGCCAAGCTTACCAAGTCTTTTCAAAAGTTCGAAATTCTGCATGTTCCGCGCACCGACCTGATACACGTCTACACCGTGGTCTTCCATTGTCTGAAGAAATTCGGCGGCGACAACCTCTGTCACCACAGGCATACCGTACTTGTCACCGGCTTCCTTCAGCAGTTTCAGGCCTTCTTCTCCCAGTCCCTGAAATGCATACGGCGATGTACGAGGTTTGTACGCGCCGCCCCGCAGCATTGCAGCTCCGCTCTCGCTCACTCTTGCTGCGACAGACATCATCTGTTCCCGCGTTTCAACGGCACAAGGTCCCGCTATTGCCAGGATGCGCTGACCACCTACACGGACAATCTGTGAACGTTTAGTCGGAATTTCCACAATTGTATTTTCAGGCTTGAATTCCCGGCTTGCCATTTTATATGGTTTTGAAATAGGTATGACTCGCTCTACTCCGGGAAGAATTTCAACTTCTCTTGGATCAACTTTCAGTTTCCCGACAGCCGCAATAATCGTTTCTTCTTCACCTTTTATTTCATTCGTACGGAAATTATTCCGGACGAGATAGTCGGTAAGTTTCTGCCGTTCATCCCCTGTAATATTCTGTTTTAAAACAATTACCATTACAACCTCTTGTTTTCTATTTTTCCGGATTGAAACTTACCGTACGTAAAATATCTCCGAACACACCGGCAGCCGTAACTCCCGCACCGGCACCGTATCCGCGTACAGTAAGAGGTATAGGGTTGTACCGTTCCGTATGAAACACGAATGCGTTCTCGCCTCCCCTGACTCCAAAAAGCGGATCATCGCGTCCGACTTCAAGCATACCGACGCTGTATGCACCGTCCGCTATGGAGGCCCCCATACGAAGTACCTTGCCTTCTTTTTTCAAACCATCTATCTTTTTCTTGAAATAATCGTCAATCTGAGGAAGTTTTGCCATAAATTCTTCAATAGAACCCGTCGAATCGAATGAATCGGGAAATACTTTGTACAGTGTTATATCATCAAGCTCTATATCTGCACCTGCTTCCCTGGCAATGATGAGCGCTTTGCGCGCAACATCCATGCCGTTAAGATCATCGCGCGGATCAGGTTCGGTAAACCGGAGTTCCTTCGCTTCTTTTACAGCCTGGCTGAACGGAATATCTTCATCGAGACGTCCGAAAATATACGAAAGCGATCCGGACATAATTCCTGTGAATCCTATAAGCTTGTCGCCGCTTTTGAACAGATTCTGCAGTGTATCAATAATCGGAAGTCCTGCTCCCACGTTTGTTTCATATAGAAAACGCCGGTGCATAAGATTGGCCGTTCTGCGCAGCTCGTGGTAATATTCTATTTTCATCGAATTCGCACGTTTATTCGGCGTTACGACGGACATACCGGCTTTGAACAGATCTACATAACGTTCCGGCAGATCGTATGAAGCCGTACAGTCTACAAAAACAGGATTGAGCGGTTTTGTTTGCTTCACAAATTTTATAATCTCATCAACACTTGACTTAATATTTGACTTTCTGACATCATCACGCCAGTTTGTAAGATCAAGTCCGTCAGCGTTCATTATCATACCGTCAATGGTTGAAATAGCCATAACTTTAATATCAACGTTTTCTGAGAGCAGTTTATCGTGCTGTTCGCGAATCTGATCAATAAGCGTGCCCCCTATTGTACCTGCACCGAATGCAAAAACTTCAATAGATTGGGCAGTATTAAAGAAAAACCGGTGTGTCGCACGTACTGCCGTATCACCGTATTCACCACGGATAACACAGGAAATACAGCGCTCGGATGATCCCTGCGCAATCGCCAGAATGTTTACATCCTGCGATGCAAGTGCTGCAAAGAACCGTGACGCTACCCCCCGTTTCTTTATCATATTGTCTCCAACGATTGAAACAATTGCGCAGTTTTTGTGTACTTCAACAGGATTGACGACACCATCCCTTATTTCAAGGTCAAACTCGGTTTTGAGAGCGTCCACCGCACGATCCGCCTCCGCATCCCTGATGCAGAAAGAAATAGTATATTCCGATGAAGACTGCGTAATGAGAAGTATGGAGATAGACGCACGCGAAACGGCCGCAAAGATTCTGCTTGCCATTCCGCTTCTGCCGCGCATCCCCGTCCCGCTTACACTGATCATTGCTGTATTCTTGAGACTCGAAATACCACATACATCGCCGACACTTTTTTCACTTTCAAATGGTCCCCGTCCGATACGCGTTCCCCGCGCTTCCGGCCGGTGGCTGTTAAGGCTCCATGCTTCTATATTCTTCGCCGCAAGCGGTGCAAGTGTTTTCGGATGAAGTACTTTACTCCCGAAAAAAGCAAGTTCAATTGCTTCTTCGTAGCTCATGTCGTCTACCAGAATCGCATCCTTTACAACACGCGGATCCGCCGTATATATGCCGTCCACGTCAGTCCAGAATTCGACTTTCGTCACACCAAGAGATGCGCCGATAATGGCGGCCGAAAAATCGGAACCGTTACGGCCAAGCAGACCGGGCACCGGCTGGCGGCCAGTCCCGCCTGTCCATGAACAGACAAACCCCGGAAACAGAAGAATATGCGTCTGTGTCTGGCTTTCACCATCACGGAACGGAAGAACAGCTTCAGCACATTTCGTGTAATCAGGATCACCTTCCTTCTGGTTCCCTGTCGTAAAGATAAATTTCCTTGAATCGAGCAGGATCACACTCTGTTTTTTTGCAAGCAGTACAGATTCCATAATCGGAGCAGAAAGCAGCTCTCCCATTCCCATAATACGGCAGTGAATCGTATCCGGACATTCACCGAATGAAACGCAGCCGGTCAGGAGTTTTTCGTATTCAATGAACGTGGACTCAAGATGATTCATAACTGTTCCCGCATCAAAACCGGGAAGCTTCGACTGAAGTTCAGCACATATCTCTGCATGAATATTACGGAGATTCTGTATAAACTTATCAGGCTGAGTACCGGAAACACATGCATTTATGCTTTCCTGCAGCCCGTTGGAGACCCCTGCAACTGCAGAGACAACAACACTCAACCGGTCAGAGCGGGCACGACCTACAATAATATCTGCAGAAGCAAGAATACGGCGCGCACTCTCCATCGATGTACCGCCGAACTTTAATGTAATCATATATTTGTTGCTCCTTAAGAAAATTCAGTATATATAATATTCTATAATAACAGAAACATTCATACGACTCAATAGAGAATTCAAACACAGCTGCAGTTGACCCCGTGCAGGGAAATCAGTATATTGCAAAGTATGCGTCAGGCTGAAAAACTGCGATACGGGCTGCCCGTCCTCATTTTCATCTTTCTCTGCGCTCAGTCATACTACATAGTCGGAAAAGCAAATTTCTGGAAATCTGTATCCGAGCAGACAAGAAAATCGTATCTGTCCGCCGGCAATGACAATCTGCTGCCCCTTGCTGAATGTTTTTCAGACGCTCACTCCGGTTTTTCAGATGATACTTCATCCACGCTTTTCTTTTCTGCATCTGCAGTGCTCATATTGCTGAAAACTCCGGAAATATACGAACGGTCTCTGTTCTTTACTTCCCAGAGCCTTGCAAGTATAACAAAATACCATAGATCAGTTATTGCCATTCAAACCGTAAAATAATTCCTTTTTTGTACTTACTTATTCTTCATTTTTTATAAGGAATTACTATGGATTCAGAATTTCATGGCTGGCTTCTGCCCTCTTCTGTCACAGCAGAACTTGAAGACGGGACTGATAAAGATATTTTAGACCAGCTTATCCAGCTGCTTGAAAAAACAGGTTATGTTACCGATAAACAGCGTGTTTTAAACGATATTATCGCACGGGAAAAAAACGGGAGTACTGAAATATGTGACGGAATCATTGTTCCCCATGCAAGAAGTTCCGGAGTGTCTTCTCTGTGTACGGCCGCAGGAATTGTCAATCACAAAACGATATATATGATGATAGTCTGGCCCATAGATACAGCACCATGCCTGAAACGGCTTTCGGCTCTTATTGAAATTCTTCTGAATTCAAAAACAGACCATATACTTCTAGCGTCGGAAACTAATATCGCTGTATATAACTGTCTTACTGAAGGTCTCAAACAACACGGCATAACATGCTGACAGGACTAAAACTTTGTCCGCACGCCGTCTGCTATCTGCTCTTTTCCTTTTTCTACCGCTTTACTGCATAGTCTTCAGCGCCGTGTATCAGCCGTTTTTTCTGAAGGCAGATACTCCGGCAGAGGCAGAGTATTTCTGAATACCGGAAAAGATGTACTTGTTCTGCCCGTAGTAAATGTGATTCAGGTTCCAGTCAGACAAGACCGGTCAGATTTCAAAAGGATTTTACTGCCAGCCCGGGATTTTTCAGGTTTCATGCAGCTGTAATTGACAATGAACGGACAGACCATCTTGAATCACTTGATTCACTAAAAGAAGGGGGGTATCTGCGGACATATGCACAGAAAAATCCGGTTGTTGAATTCAAGATAGATGCTTCAGAAATGTTCGGTAAAATGATGAAAAGTCTGAAAAAAATGGAAAGTGAACTCAAAAAAGCTGCATCTGTTACTCAACATACAGCGCACATCTCAGTATAATATCTGTATCTGAAAACGGAGGTTTTCTATGACAGCACGCAAAACAAAAATTGTCTGTTCTATGGGACCCACGACAAATACCGATGATATAGTCATCAGAATGATACAGGCGGGAATGAATATAGCACGCTTTAATTTTTCTCATGGAGATCACGCCAGCCATAAAGAGATGATGGAACGCGTAGCGCGTGCATCAAAAGCAGCCGGTATATCAGTTGCATTCATGATGGATACAAAAGGCCCTGAAATCAGAACTGGAAATGTTGAAGGAAACGGAAAAATCACCATCAACAAGGGCGACACCGTATTTGTAACTGCCGGCGACAGCCCCGTAACAGCGGTAAAAGGAAAAGAACCGGCTCATATATCGCTCAGCTGGAAGGAACTTCCTGCACGGGTAACACCGGGAATAAAAATACTTATTGCCGACGGGCTGCTCGAACTTGATGTAAAATCTACCGACGGGAAAACGGTCACATGCAAAGCAGCAAACACTGCAGTAATAGGCAGCAAAAAAAATGTCAATCTCATCGGTATCCATGCTGGACTTCCGATTATGAGCGAACAGGATAAAGACGATATCAGATTCTGCGTCGGGATGAACTGTGATTTTATTGCAGCAAGTTTTACAAGCTTTGCAGGCGAAGTTCATGAAATCAGGCATTTTCTTGATTCTCTCGGTTCTAATATGAAAATCATAGCAAAAATTGAAAATGAAGAAGGACTCGACAATATCAGGGAAATCGCGGAAGCTGCAGACGGCATTATGGTCGCGCGCGGAGATCTTGGTGTGCAGCTGCCGACAGAGCGTATACCGCTTGCACAGAAACACATCATTGAAGAATGCCGCAAAGTGGGTAAACCGGTTATTACGGCGACACAGATGCTTGATTCCATGATCGTAAACCCCCGCCCAACCCGTGCAGAACTTACAGACGTTGCAAACGCAATATTCGACGGTACTGACGCTGTCATGCTTTCAGGAGAAACGGCAAACGGTGCATATCCCGTAGAATCAGTCGAAACAATGGCACGTATTGCACAGACTGTGGAAGACAGTACTGAATACTGCAGACGCATCAAGGCATCCGTACCTGAAACAGAAAGCGACATAACAATCGGCCGCATAATGGCACGTATGGCTTATGAAACAGCCGACAGAACAAGGGCGATGGTTATCGTTGTTCCGACAATGAGTGGTAACACAGCACGCATGATAAGCACGTTCCGGCCGGAGCAGGCAATTCTTGCCGTTACTCCCGATGCACAGGTTCAGAGGCAGCTTCTCCTTAACTGGGGCGTTTTTCCGCTTGTATCTCCGATTGCGGACGACAGTGAAGAAATGGTTCAGAACGCCGTAAAAATCGCACTTGATGCGGGTTTTGTTCATCAGAGCGACCGTATTATTCTGTGTGCAGGCATTCCTCTTGCAAGTCCCATTCCGGTTAATACAATACGGGTGCTTCTGGTTGGTAATGTACTGGCACGAGGAAGGACAGGAGGATACGGAGATATGAGCAGCGGACGCATGACAGGGCGGATCGTCCGGGCATCGACGCTCGATAATGCACTTATGCTTCTGCGCCATAAAAGCGCTGAAATTCTGCTCTGTCCTGACCTTACAGAAGACTGGATACCTATTCTGCGCATAATCAACGGTGTTGTATGTGAAGGGCAAAACGAAATTTCTGCCGACACAATGAAACTTGTAAATCAGAATCTTGTATGGATATCCGACGCAGGAAAACCAGTGCACACGATAGAAAATGGTCTTACCGTTACTATTGATGCCAGGGACCTTCTTGTATACGAAGGAAAACTATAATATTTTCAAAAATATGTTTTTAGACAAAAAAATTCAAAAAAAACTTACCGCACTTGCCGGCGGGCTGTTTATGTTTGTTTTATCCACAGGCTGTTCTGAAAAAAACGCAGTAACAGACACAACTCAAAAAACGATTAAAATTGCAGCAGTGTTTTATCCGCAGTATATAATGTGTCTTAATCTTACACAAAATATACCGGACATTGAACTTTCTCAACCTGTTTCCACAAGTACGTTTTCTTTTTCAGATTACGAATTCACAATAAATGATCTGGCAGAAATTTCCTCATGTGATATTCTTGTCATAAACGGTGCAGGAATGGAACATTTTCCTGCACAGGTACTTAAGTTAAAAGAGAATAAACTTATTGCAGCCGCCGAAAATTATCCGCTTATAAATAATAATCCGTATATATGGATGTCACCTTCCGGTGCACGTTATGAAGTACAGCGGATAGCCGTCGGTCTTTCAAATCTTGACCCTGTTCATGCCCAACAGTATAAGGCCAATGCGCTAATATATGAAAAAAAACTTGCTTCACTTTCAAATGAAATGCACGGGATACTTGCAGCATATAAAGAAAACAGTATCGTTACGTTTTATGAACCTGTCAGATATTTTGCAGACGAATTCGGTCTGAACATTCTTTCTGTCATAAATTGTAAATCAGGAACAGGACCGGACAAAAACGAGTACGCCGGATTTGTACACCGGATAAAATCATTTCAAATAAACGGTAAAAATATCTGCCTCTATGCAGAACAGCAATTTCCAGTCTCTGCCGAAACATTAATCGAAAAAAAAACAGGACTTGTTGTAAATAAAATTGACCCATGCGTTTCCGGCCCGCTTGTTCCGGATGCATATATAGACGCGCAGGAAAAAAATCTTCTCATATTTGTACAATCTCTCTCCGGCAATTACGACGACGGAGACAACCGTTAAATGAAAAACAGATTCTCTTTTACAGGTGAACGCGAATTACTGTTCTAAACATTTAATCAGTATTGTTCTTGTATTTCCACACATCTCGATATATTATTAAAAGCGCAAGGAGATTATTATGGCAACTATTGAAGGATACTTTGACGGAAAAACATTCGTTCCGCTTGAACCGTTTTCGGTAAGACAGAATCAAAAAGTTCAGATTACAGTCCTCGATGATTTTCTCACCGAGGAAAAACAAAAACAAATCGAACAGATGCGGAGTAAAAATAAGGGAAACAAATAGCTTATTCGAAACGTCTGCAAAAGTCCGAAAATTTTTTCAAACGCGTCTCATTCGTTTATCCATTTACTGTCTGTTTTACACTTTGTATATATCTTTCTTGCAAGATATAAGAACGGAGTGTCAAGCAGACTGGTACAAATATAAATTACATAACAGGCCGCAGTAATAGAAAGGAGCGTTTTTATGTCGTACATGCCCAAAAAAGCACCAAAATTGAAAATAATAATATTTGCAGCCTGCGCCACAAGTGTTGAGGCATTGTTACGGAGCCACAGATATTTTTTACTGCTTCCGCTTCGTTTTGTTGTAAAATTCCACCATTTATGATACATCCACACGTCAAATAATTCACTTACCGCGTAACCGGCAAGACTGGCAATAAGAATGCGGGGGGTGTGTGCAAACAACGTCTTTACGCTGCCCATCGCCCAGTCGTTAGCAGAAGGTGTATACAGGACCCACAACGATGAAAATAAAATAAAGGCGCATGATGTTGCAATGCCGATCCATACAGCACGGTCTGCATCTTTCTTGCCGTACAGTTCACTAAGAAAATCCGTTGCAAGGAAGCTTGATGCAAACAACGTATTGCCGAGTGTCTGCTCCATACCGAACGCCTTTACAAGAATCATGACTTCGATATTCGCAAGAATGGTACATACTGCCGTCCATGCCATGCAGCCAGCCTTTCCGAACAAACGGAAAAAAAGAAAAAGCCCTCCAAATGATGCCACGAGGGATACAATAAGAAGTAATTCGTTAGACATACTAACTCCCTGAAATTGAATTGACCTGGTTTTGTTTTATCAGCGCGATGCTGAAAGGCAGGAAGGACTGCGAACTGCCTGAATGTTACTATAACACAAAAAGAAAAAATGTACATCAGAAAAACTATTGCAAAATAATGCTTCTGATGTTATCATTAATAGTAACATTACTACAAAAAGTAACACGGGGTATTGAAAGTGTCAGAACAGATGATTATGGGAAATCAGGCGGTTGCACTGGGTGCACTGCAGGCAGGAATCAATCTTGCGGCAGGCTATCCGGGAACGCCCTCGTCAGAGATTATCGAATACATTGCTAAATACAGGAAAGAAACAGGCGTATACGTTGAGTGGTCGGTAAATGAAAAAGCTGCCGTTGAAGTTGCCGCAGGCGCATCTTATGCTGGCGCGAGGGTTCTTGTAACGATGAAACAGGTTGGCCTGAACGTCGCGTCAGATCCGGTTATGTGCCTGTCGTACGTAGGAGTAAAAGGCGGCATGGTCATAGTCGCAGCTGACGACCCGGGGCCGATCTCTTCTCAGACCGAACAGGATACACGCCATTTTGCCCGTTTTTCCAAACTGCCTGTTTTTGATCCTTCTTCTCCGGAAGAAGCATACAAAATGGTTCAGGACGCCTTCAATTATTCGGAAAAATACAATACGCCAGTCATACTGCGTCCCACAACACGGGTTGACCACGGATATGCAAGCATGAATATTCCGCCGCTTCCTAAAGCACGCAGAATTGAAGGATTTATAAAAGATACAAAACGATGGGTTATTTTTCCCCGGACGTCTTTTCTGAACCACAAACGTGTATTCGACCGCAACGAACATATTCTTCCCGATATTTTTTCATCGGTTGAATATAATTTTATCGAGGGTGCTTCCATGCCGTCCGGTGATGGAAAAAGGAAAGGTATTATCACATCGGGAATAAGCTATGAGTATACAAAAGAAGCACTTGCTCTTCTGAAAAAAAATGATGCGCTCGTTATGAAGGTTGGAATACCCTATCCTTTTCCTGAAAAAAAAGCGCTTGATTTTCTTTCCAAAGCTGATGAAATTCTTGCAGTGGAAGAACTTGATCCCGTGCTTGAACGGGAACTTATTTACCTCTGCGGTAAATATAAACTGCCGGACATCATCCGCGGAAAACTCACCGGAGACGTTCAGGAAGCTGGCGAAAACACCGTTGAATCAGTAAAAACTGCGCTTGCAGATTTCTACGGCATCAGCAGAGTGCAGACAGAACCTTCTGCAGATGTACCGGAACTACCAGTCCGTCCGCCGGTTCTCTGTGCCGGCTGTCCACACAGAGGTTCGTTCTACGCAGTAAAGCAGGCCATGAAAGGTGAAAAAACCGTCTACTGCGGTGATATAGGCTGCTATACACTCGGAAACGCCATGCCGCTCGACATGTGCGATACATGTCTCTGTATGGGAGCCGATATTACAATGGCGCAGGGATTCTTCCACGCGGAAAACGACCGGAAATGTTTTTCATTCATCGGGGATTCAACGTTTTTCGCATCCGGAATCACCGGCGTCGTAAACGCTGTTTATAATCAGG
>JBAYAJ010000016.1:0-24818 GCA_041669845.1 Treponema sp. | reverse complement strand
TCACGGTACGTACAGTACAAGTCACGGTATCATTTCTGGCTGGAACTGGATGATAAAAGCGGACGGGCAGACGAAACTGTATTATCATGGTTTGTTTCCGTTATGAACGACGGGAAACGTGTTTACTGAGAAAGCTGTTCAAAGGAGTTTGGTTTCTTCAGATATCTTACAAAAATGATTGTAGCTGCGGCAGGCCCGTATTATTAACGAATTTAATAGTGCAGGGCCGGATGCTTTAGAAGCACCAGCCCGTAAGTTATTTATTTTTCATATAAAAACTGTTCCGGCAGAGTCACTTTAAAATCTTTTGCAAGTTTCCGGAAATCAGCGGGGGTGATTGTCTGCATCTTTTTAGGTGCCATAGACAGAATTTTAACAAGTATTTCAGCCGATTTTTCTACTGTATGCATAAGTCCGAATGTCAGGTCGAAATCTTCTCCCGAGCAGAACATACCGTGATGTGCCCAGACTGCGACGTCGTATTTTTTCATGAGTCTGCTTGTTGCTACCGCAATATCTCTGCCTCCCGGTACCATCCATGGTACGACGCCTATGCCGTCCGGAAATACGACGGGACATTCCGTTGCACATTCCCACAGTTCTCTTGTAAAAACTTCGTCCTTCAGCGGAAGAACGAACGTAAGGGCGATTACATTGGTACAGTGCGCATGGTAAATAACCCGGTATCTGCCGCCGGTCAGCAGTTTTTTTACTTCATGATTCATCAGATGTGTCGGCAGTTCGCTTGTCGGCCTGCCGCCGCAGCAAAGTCCCCAGCGGATGCGGTATTTTTCTCCTGCACTGTCGATTTCAACGATGCAGATGTTTTCTTCCGGAGCAAGCCGTACGTTGCGCATATATTTGCCGCTTCCTGTTACCAGAAAATATTCACCTGCAAGACCGGGTACAGTTGTTCCGATTGGCATCCACGGTTTGTCTTCTGTGAAGCATGATTCAGCTTCCTTTACATCTTCCTGTTTCATCCGGTACGAAAGATTTCCACCGTTCCGTTCGTGCCATCCCTGTTCCCATCCGTCATTGCACATCCGGATAAATCCTTCCATAAAAGGTATTCTCATTATTTCCATACAAATCTCCTTATTCTTCATTTTTTTGTGTGCATAATCCAGTCCGCTTTATACTCATCAAATCCTGATAAATCTGTTTTAGGTACGGATTCTTTTTCTATAGTCAGTAATGGAGCAAGTTCCGTATGTGTTTTTCCCGTAAGCGTCATGAGTGCTGTCATTGCACATCCGGTAGAAGTTGCTTCCTTCATATTTGTAAGATATATTTCGTTTTCCTTCAGTACGGAAGACAGCAGCATAGTATATAATTTATTCCGGCGGAAACCTCCTTCTGTAAATACTTTAATTCCGTTTTTTAAACCTGCCCGGCGCAGTGCTGTTTCTGTCTGGATTACAAGGGACAGATCAAGTGCTGCAAAAAAGCGGCTGCGGTCTGAAAGTATTTCAGGCATGGAAATTCCTTTTTGCATATCATCCAGCGGATAAAATATGCCGTTTTCAAATATTCCTGGTTTTGATTCAGGAAACTGACCTGATCCGGGTATGACTTCCGGTACTATGAACACATTCCGTTCTGAAATGAGCGATTGTGCAGCGGTTATGCCGGAAGCTGGGAATGTTTCGGTTCTGCATTCCCTCTGATAGAGTTTTACATATGTATCGATTTCCATGCCGCCGGGAAAGACTGCTGTCTTGACAGGTTTATCAACGGCACTTCTGTTGAAGAATACGATTTTTCCTATATCCTCATCGTCGAATACCGCCTGTTCTTTCGGATGCATGCAGACGCACCAGGTTCCTGTTGAATTCAGAATAAAATCTTCCTTCGCGTTTTTTGCAAGATAGGGAAGCAGCGAAGCGTTTGAATCGTGTATGCCTGTCGTAACAATGACCGATGTATCCAGTCCGAGTTTTGCTGCTGCTTCAGGTGTAAGTGTTCCAAGTACTCGGCAGGTCGGATTGAAAACCGGCGGCATTTTGCTGCGGATACCGAGGCGGTCTACGACGGGAGACCAGGTGTTTGCAGTCATATTCCACAAATACGTATGGCAGGCCTGATATGTTGCTTCATATGCCATTCGTCCGGTAAGTCTGAAACTCCAGTACTGGGGAAATCCAAGAATAGCTGCTGTTTTTGAAAAATACCCGGGGAACCGTATCTGAAGAAACCATATTCCTTTTGCAAGATTGAGCATAGCAGAAAACGGAGGTGTGAATGTCTGCCGCTGTAGATTCTCCTTTGTTCCGCACAGTTCATAAAAGCTGTTCTGAAATTGTCTGCCCGGATCGTATGTATAAAAAATACAGGGTGCACATACGGAACCATTTTCATCTATACAGACAAAAGTTGCTCCGTGTGTAGTAACCGAAATTGCCCGTACCGGATATTTTTCTGCATATATGCGGAGCTGCTCTATAAACCACGACTCCATGGACTGTAAATCATGTATTTTCATTTCCAGACCAGTCGCCGGATCTTTTAATAAGAGGGGAGAGAATTCTTTATATGTTACATCAATCTGTTCAAGATGCTCGTCGTACACAGTAACTTTTTTGTTTGTCATTCCGATATCAATGACTGCTATTGCGTAATTCATGGGCTAATGATACAGATTCATTATTTTTTTTACCTTGACAGAATATGCATCCACTAGCATAATATCGTCAAATATAATGTATAAGCTTTTATCGCAGAAGTACTGGACAGATGATGTTCCCTGCCATTTTGAATTCAGAAATCCACAGCCTCCGTTTCCTATGCATACACATGATTTCCATGAGATTGCAGTTATTTACAGCGGAGAGGGAATACATATGACGCCGGAAGGTGAAAAGCCTGTAAAAGCCGGAGACGTTATAAGTGTAAAACCCGGACAAATACACGGATATAATAATGTTAATAAACTTGTTTTAATGAATATTCTTATTCATCCATCTTTTTTTTCAGATGACAGCAATAATCTGACTACTGTACCGGGGTATGCGGACTTATTTCAACAGAGAACAGTTTCAAAAAAAACGGAAGCACCTGTACTGCTTTTCAATCTGAACAGAATGCAGCTTTTCGAAATTCAGGCTATTATAGAATCAATGCAGAAGGAAATAGAAAATCAGAATCTTTCATGGCAGGTAGTTACGACAGCATATCTGATTCAATTGGTTATCATTCTGCTGCGGGTGTATAATGATCCTTCGTATCCTGATACGGTAGATAAAAATAACGGAGCTTTCCTTGTAAGATATATGGAAAAACATTATAAACAGACTCTGTCGATGGAAGATCTGCTTGATGTTTCCGCCATGTCTGAAAGCAGTGTTCTCCGGACATTCAAGCGTATTACCGGTTATCCTCCATTTGTATTTCAGATGCGTCTGCGGATATTTGCTGCAATAAATGAACTGACTTCTACCGACAGAAGTATTACACAGATTGCATATGATACTGGATTTAACGACAGTAATTATTTCAGCAGAATGTTTAAGAAATTTACAGGAATTTCGCCAAAAGAATATAAAGAAAAATTCAAAGTCAATAATGATATTTTTACTATTAAATCAATTTTATAAATACCGCACTTCCTGATACTATTTGCCAGTCTAAATTTAAAACATGCTTAAAATTTCTCAAAAATACATGAATATTGTAATATTGCTCATAAATAATGCCTGTAAAAGATCTGAAGGCTGTTTATTGCTGTGACAGAATTATGCTAGACATTGATTTTTTTGTCATGGTGGAATTTTATATACACAGCTATTCTGGAATTACAGTGGACAGGTAAGGAGAACTGGTGACTGGATATTTGCATGTACAGTCATCGGCTGCAGTTTGCAAAAAAGCCGCAAGCTGTGATTCACGCCATTCTGACGTGTAAACTCCGTTATTTTTTTACAGGAGGTGTTTTATGAATCATAACGTTATTTATAACAATGCAAAAGAAGAATATGCGGCTTTTGGTGTTGATACCGAAACTGCAATTTCGATTTTAAAAAGGGTTCCACTGTCATTACACTGCTGGCAGGGAGATGATGTCGGAGGTTTTGAATCCGCCGGTGCCGTGCTGAACGGCGGCGGTATTCAGGTAACCGGAAATTATCCCGGAAAGGCACGGACAATAGCAGAATTACGTCAGGATATAGAAAAAGTGCTGACGCTTACACCGGGATCGTACCGGCTGAATCTGCATGCAAGCTATGCTGATTTCTCCGGGTGCCAGCCTGTCGACAGGGATAAAATTGAACCGGAGCATTTCGAAAGCTGGCTCAACTGGGCTATGGAGAATCATCTGCCGCTTGACTTTAATGCAACGATTTTTTCACATCCGAAAATAAAAGAAATGACGCTTGCTTCAAAGGACAAGGGAACACGGGATTTCTGGATTGAACATACGAAGCGATGCCGCACGATAGGGGCATATTTTGGGAAAAAACAGGGAAGTCCGTGCATTCACAATATCTGGATACCTGACGGTATGAAAGATATTCCTGCTGACCGGCAGGGTTTCCGTGAGATTCTGCTTGCCTCTCTTGATGATATTTTGTCACAAAATATTTCAGAAGAATATCTGAAGGATTCTGTCGAATCAAAAGTTTTCGGGATAGGATCTGAAAGTTATGTTGTCGGATCCCACGAATTTTATCTTGGGTATGCGGCAAGCCGTAAACGAATGCTCACAATTGATATGGGGCATTTTCATCCGACCGAAAATGTTGCAGACAAGCTGTCTGCAGTTTTACTCTTTGTTCCGGAAATATTATTGCACCTGTCCCGCGGAGTCAGATGGGATTCTGACCATGTTGTTATTTTTAATGACGACATGCGGATGATGGCAGAAGAAATTATCCGTACGGGGAAAATTAATAAAATTCATATAGGAACGGATTTTTTTGATGGTTCTATGAACAGAATAGGTGCATGGACGCTGGGGTCACGTGCGACAGAGAAAGCTCTGCTGTATGCACTTCTTGAACCTCATGACAGGCTTTTGAAATATGAAGAGGAAGGAAATTATTTTGCCCGCCTTGCGCTCAATGAAGAACTTAAGACTCTGCCGTTCGGGGCTGTATGGGAACGGTATTGTGAAGAATGCAGCGTTCCGTCTGATTTTGAAGTAATTCAGGCGGTTATGGAATATGAAAAAAATGTAACTTCAAAACGACAGTAAACGGACTGCCGTTTGTTTTCAATAAGGAGGAATACATCGTGTCTGATGAATATATTCTGGAATTAAAAAACATAACAAAAGTGTTTCCTGGTGTCAGAGCACTTGACTGTGTCAGTTTTAGTCTGCGCAGGGGGGAGATACACGCACTGATGGGTGAAAACGGTGCGGGAAAATCAACTTTTATAAAAGTTATTACCGGTGTTCATCAGCCGGAAGAAGGAGAAATTCTGCTGGATGGAAAAATCGTCCATTTCAGAAATCCTGTTGATGCGCAGAAAGCCGGTATAGCTGCAATCTATCAGCATGTTACCTGTTATCCCTCTCTGTCGGTTGCCGAGAATATGTTTCTTGGTCACGAACTGGTGACCAGTAAAGTAAAACGGCTTGACTGGAAGAAAATGTATAGAGAAGCGGATGAATGGCTTGAAAAACTGCATGCGAATTTTAAGTCAGATGTTGAAATGGGAAATCTGTCCGTTGCCCAGCAGCAGCTTGTCGAAATTGCGAAAGCTCTTTCGATGAATGCCAGGATTATTATTATGGATGAACCGACTGCCGCGCTTACAGAACATGAAAGTGAAGAATTATATGCAATTACCGAAAGACTGCGTGATACGGGACATTCTGTTATTTTTATTTCTCATCGTATGGAAGACACGGAAAGACTTGCAGGCCGAGTCACTGTATTCCGCGACTCAAAGTTCATTGGTGTCTGGGATGTAAAAGATGTTACTCGTGCGCAACTTGTAAAAGCTATGGTCGGCCGTGAGATTACACAGATGTTCCCGAAAAAGAAAGTGAACATAGGAGCAACAGTACTTGAGATATCGCATCTTGGACGGACCGGTTACTTTAAAGATGTTTCCTTTTCCGTCCGTTCGGGAGAGATTCTTGCCCTTACGGGACTTGTCGGCGCGGGCCGGACAGAGGTCTGTGAAAGCATTTATGGCGTAACCGCTTACGACGAGGGGTGTGTGAAGCTTAACGGCAAAGTAGTTCGTTTTAATCACCCTGCAGAAGCAATTGCCGCGGGTTTCGGTTACCTGCCGGAGGACCGCCAGAAAGAAGGGCTTGTACTGCAGTGGGAACTGTCAAAAAATATTACGCTGCCTGCACTTCAGCAGATAAAAAAAAGGTCAGGCTTCCTTGATGTAAAAAAGGAAAACCACATTGCAGGACAATTATGCAGCGAACTCATGGTAAAAACACCAAGTGTGTTTGAAGCTGCATCTCTGCTTTCCGGCGGAAACCAGCAGAAAATAGTTGTTGGAAAGCTTTTGACAACACCCAAAAAGATACTTGTTCTTGACGAACCGACAAAGGGCGTTGATGTAGGAGCAAAGGCTGCAATTTATGAGATTATCGGGAATCTGGCAGAAAAAGGGTATGCTATCATTCTGATTTCTTCCGAGATGCCGGAAGTTCTGGGAATAAGCGACCGGATTGTTGTCATGAAAGATGGACGGGTTACAGCGGAATTTGAAACAGCTCAGGCAGATCAGAATAAAATATTAAAGGCAGCAATGATAGAAGGGGTGGATAAAAAATGAATCTGAGTGTATTTAAAGATAAAAAGCCGGGCAGTTTCCGGGAATTAGGATTACTTGCATTCATAGTTGTAATCAGTCTTCTTGTAGAAATACGTAATCCGATGTTTTTTACTCTGAGTAATCTTGAAGATATAGGAGTGAATACTGCTATATTAAGTATTCTGGCTGTAGGCATGATGATGGTTCTGCTGACAGCCGGAATTGATCTGTCAATTGGTGCTACAATCGCTTTTTCAGGTATGTGTGTGGCTCTTACCCTTGAGGCCCACCCTGAATTACCTGTTGGTGTAGCATTGGTTGAAGGTATATTATTGGGTGCGGTTATAGGTTTAATTCTTGGTATTTTTATTTCCCGCTTTAATATTCTTCCTATTATAGCTTCTCTTGGTATGATGGATATAGTCAGAGGATTTACGTATGTCGTGTCAAAGAGTAAATGGGTAAGTGCATATCAGATGCCCGATGATTTTAAGAATTTTGCGACTGGTAATATTTTCGGTATTTCCAATTTTATAATAATAGCCATCATAGTATATGTGTGTTTCTTCTACTTCATTAATTATACAAAAGTCGGACGATGGATATATGCGGTCGGTTCAAATCCTGCGGCCGCTAAAATTTCCGGTATTCCGAAAAGACGCGTTATTGCACTCGTATATATGCTGATGGGAGCCCTTGCCGGACTTGCGGGAGTGTTGTGGGTTTCGAAATATGCATCGGCTCAGGGCAATACTGCAGAGGGAGAAGAAATGAGCGTCATTGCTGCATGTGTAATCGGCGGCGTAAGTATAACGGGCGGCCGCGGTAAAGTGAGCGGACTTATATTAGGTTGTTTGTTGTTTGGAATTCTGGACAATGCACTTCCTTTGATTAATGTTTCTCCTTTCTGGCAGAAAGCAATACAGGGTGCTGTTATATTGACTGCTGTTGTGGCTAATGCTGTTATCAGACGTCAGTCTGATTTGAAAGCACTTAAATCCAGAAAGATATAAGGGGTATAAAAATGGAAAATAGAAGAATTATTCTTGAAGAAAAAAAATGGAATCCAAGGACTTTCTTTTTTCAGTGGGAATGGATGCTTGTCGCGTTGTTGCTGCTTGTTCATATTCTTAATGGGATTGCTTCTCCGTATTATTTTTCTGTTGATACCTTTTTAAGCACTCCGATGTCATTTTTGGATCAGGCTTTTATTGTATTTCCGATGATGCTGGTTCTAATTTCCGGAAATGGAAATATCGACATTTCGGTTGGGTCAACGGTTGCACTTTCATCCGTAATCATGGGGGTCAGTTATAATCACGGAATTCCGATGGGAGCTTCCATATTCATTTGTTTTTTTATTGCAACGCTATGTGGATTTATAAACGGCTGTATTCTTGTTAAATTTCCGGAATTACCGGCAATGATTGTTACCCTTTCGACTATGATTCTGTACAGGGGTATTGCGTACATTGTTCTGCAGAATCAGGCAGCCGGAAAGTTCCCGTCATGGTTCGATTATTTTGGCTGGGGGTATGTTGGACCGATTCCTTTTATATTCCTTATGTTCATTGTCTGTGCTGTTATTTACGGTATTGTAATTCACAAAACTGCATTTGGCCGGTCGGTATATGCGATTGGTAATAACAGAACCGCAGCGCTGTACTCCGGAATAAAAACAAGCCGTCTGACCTTAATTATTTTTACCCTTACAGGCTTTATGTCAGGATTTACTGCGCTGTTTCTGACTTCCCGGATGGGAAGCACCAGACCTAATATTGCCAGCGGATATGAACTTGATGTTATTGCAATGGCAGTTCTTGGAGGAGTAAGTACGGATGGTGGTAAGGGCCGCATCTGGGGGCCAATACTTTCGATATTCATTATAGGATATATGCAGTACGGACTGGGGCTTTTGAATCAGTCGGCACAGGTTGTCATGATTATTCTCGGATTCCTGCTTATTGGTTCTGTTCTGGTTCAGGAAATTCATATTGGGAAAAACCGGGTTTTACCCGGCAGAAAATAACTTTCAGGTTTTGTAAGTTGGAGGAAAAACTATGAAAAGATTTTTGAAGTCTTTGCTTGCTGGGGCAGCTGTGCTGCTGATGATTCTACCAGTGTCTGCAAAAGCTAAGAGAAAAGACAGCTGTGCTTTCGTATTTAAGAGTACGGGAAATCCGTATGGTGAGAAAATGATGGACGGTTTTAAATCCGCATGTGAAGAGCTGGGGTACGACGCAATCCTTCGCGCACCGGAACAGCCGACGGCAGAAGGTCAGATCCAGATAATAGAGCAGCTGATTACACAAAAAGTAAAAGCAATCTGTATTTCGGCAAATGATGCAGACGCTTTGCAGCCTGTTCTGACAAAGGCAATGAAGCGGGGTATAAAAGTCTGTGCAGTTGATTCAAATGTTAATGCTGCAAGCCGGATGGTGTTTGTAAACCAGGCTGACTCGGAAAAAATAGGAAGGACGTTAATTCAGGCCGCTTATGA
Organism: Treponema sp.; assembly: GCA_041669845.1. Classification (GTDB taxonomy): domain Bacteria; phylum Spirochaetota; class Spirochaetia; order Treponematales; family Treponemataceae; genus Treponema_D. The sequence goes on along the minus strand of JBAYAJ010000016.1, from coordinate 15,595 downwards.
TATGACAGGTGGAGGCGGTGATATTGCAGTTCTTTCGGCTACGAGCCAGGCGACAAATCAGAACCTGTGGATTGACTGGATGAAGAAAGAATTGTCAGAAAATGCATCAAAGTATGCAAAACTGAAACTAGTGAAAATTGCGTACGGAGATGATCTTCGCGATAAATCTGTATCAGAAACAGAAGGTCTGCTGCGTTCTTTCCCGGATCTCAAATGTATTATAGCTCCGACCACTGTTGGCATTGCTGCCTGTTCTAAAGTAGTTGCGGATAAGGGACTTATTGGAAAAGTTGATGTAACCGGACTTGGCCTTCCTTCCGAGATGGCGGAAGCAATAACGAAAGGTGTCTGCCCGTATATGTTTCTCTGGAATCCTATTGATGAAGGCTATCTTGCCGGGTATGTGAGTGTTACACTTGCAAAAGGTGCAATAAAAGGGGAAGAGGGTGATTCGTTTGCTGCCGGAAGGCTTGGACATTATAACGTCGTAAAAGCTGCAGATGGTGGAACCGAAATTTTACTTGGACCTCCTTTTAAATTTGACAGTACTAATATTGATAAGTGGAAGACTGTCTATTAATCCGCAGCGTCAAAGGTAAATAACCAGAGAAGGATTTTATTTAGTACTTTTACCTGCTTCTGATTATTTACCTGAATACACATAATGGGAGTATACATATGATTCAGAAAGCTTTTAAAATGAAACTGAAACCCGGATGTCAGACCGAATATAAACGACGCCATGATGCAATCTGGCCGGAATTGAAGAAAGCAATTACCGGAACAGGCGTATATGATTATTCAATTTTTCTTGACGAAGAAACGCTTACACTTTTTGCATACGAAAAATTACAGCCTGATAATACTGCAGATATGCAGAAGAATATGCCTCTCTTTCACAAGTGGTGGGATATGATGGCAGATATAATGGAAGTAAATCCGGATAACTCGCCTGTTTGTATTGAATTAAAGGAGATGTTTCATATGGATTAATTTACAGGAAATAGAATTGACGTTGTTTTCAAAGCAGGAATCTTTTCTTTAATTCTGCTTTGAACTGTTTTCTTGAAAACAGAAAGAGTGCAAAGACTGTCAGTATCGCATACAGCATTGCTGCCCATGACGGCCATTTTACTTTTATAAAGGGAAAAAGACTTGTGCAGAACAGAACGAGCGACAGAAAGAATGCTGCTGTCATATAACCTGTATATTCCTGGTAATTTTTGTGGTTACAGACAGCCAGAATTGTGAGTATTGTCGTTATTCCGACAGAAAACCATGGAATAACGAGAGAAAAAGACCAGAAGGATAAGCCTGTAAGCAGGTCTATGACAATCATAAGTTGGGCAGACCAGAAGAATTGTACAAACAATTTTGAACCGATGTAATAAACTCTGGATGTCCAGATAAAGACGGTTTTGTATATAAAAAATACAGAGCTGATTACAATCAGAGACCACAGGAAGTGATTCTGTGCAAATGTAAGATAATTAATAAAAAGACTGAGAATACTCACCACACATGTTGTGAAAAAAAGAATTGTTTTCACAACATCAGTTTTTTTTTCTTTGTATACTGGGTATCTGCATGCAATGGTGCGTTGTTTTATTTCATCTGAGCATGCAGATGACTGTTCATCAGTATGCTTTATATATATGCCGCATAACGGACAAAATCCATTTTCGGTAAGTATTTCAATACCGCATGAAGGACAATGCATTATTTCTCCTGATTTTCGTTTGAATAGACCTGAATCTGAAGTCCTGTTTTTTGTTTGAGCAGCATGAAAAAGCTTCGGATAATATCTGTTTCTTCGATTGTTCTTGTGAAAGAGACTGACATTACTCCGTTAACAGTTACGATTGCACAGTTAACCGGACATTTTGAACTTGGATACAATAAAGCTTCTGCATGATCAACATAATGTGCAGTTTCTGATGGAAGTTCCAGTTCTCCCATATTAGACAATGTAATTGTTCTTCTTGCTTCTCCGAATAAATTGAAACCAAGCCTGACGAATAAATGCTTTATTCTGAGTGGAACCCAGCGTCCGATACGATTTTTGTCAAAGAGAATAATTTTATCAATTTCCCGCTGAAGGTTTTCCTTTCTTGTCAGTTCTTCGAGTTGAATAGAAACACTTTTGAGTATAGTATCAAATAAACATTCTGCGTCTTCCGGAATCGTATCGTTGAATGAAAAAGCGATGTTCACGACAACGAAAAAATTCCTGAATGTGACTGAAGGAAATCGTTTACGGAGATTTACCGGAACGGAAATAACAACAGGTTTTTTTTCTGTCCCGAATTTTATTCTGGTTGTATAGATACTGTATATAAGCATGGCTGTGAAACAGCCTGTTACTGTAGTTTCTTTTGACCTGGCATACTTGTTAAACTGTTCAGAATCAAGAAGTCCTGTAATAACGCCTGAATATTTTTCTCCATGCGAGATCCCTTTTATATGATATGAATTCGGCGGGAATTTCCGTATTTCAAGTTTAAAATCTTTCCTGTTAAGTCTGGTGAATCTCAGAAAACTGTTTTCATAATCATCAATTACGGGAACACTCTGGATATTTACAATATTTTCGGGTATATAAGCCGGAATTTCTTTGTTATTTTCTGCTGCTGTTACGAAGTAGTTAAATAATACCGTTTTTAAAAATTCCATAGCGCCTTTTCCATCGGTGATGGAATGAAACAGTTCTATGGAAAGTCTGTTTCCTGAGTATAAAAAACGTATCAGATGTGAATCGTGACGTCCGAATTGAGATGCAGTACACGGAAAGTCCGTTTCCTGTTCTACAAGGAACGGTTCGTTATTCTCTTCCAGATAATTCCAGAAGGTCCCCCGCCTGAGCCTTACGAAAAAAAAAGAAAAACGGGGACGAACCCTGTTGACCGTTTCCTGAAAGATAACCGGATTTACCGCTTCTCTTAGAACTGCAGCGACGCGGAAGAAAGAAGAATTATTGCTGTCTGATACAGATGGAAAAAGTTTTCCGGCTGTATCGATTGAATACCATGTAGTCATACAAAAATAAATCCCTGCAGAATATGCAGAGATTTATTTTTACCGGTTAATACCGGTCGTTCCCATGCCGTGCCGGTTTATCGATTGCTTCATTTACTTTGATCTTTCGTCCGTCAACTTCTGTTCCGTCAAGAGCTGCAATTGCTTTTCCTGAAGCTTCTTCTGTTTCCATTTCTACGAAACCAAAACCTTTTGATGAACCGCTGAATCTGTCTGTAATGACATTAGCGGATACTACTGTACCGTACGGCTCGAATAATGAATGAATTGTTGAGTCGTTCGTGTTGTAGGCAAGGTTGCCTACATAAATTTTTTTTCCCATTTTTTCCTGCTCGCTTCTATGAGCTTCTAAAGATTAATCAGTGAAAATGCGCTGATTTGATATGAAAAATAGATTATTTCTCATATACCGAGTAAAGTCTATCACAACGATGAACTAATTGATAGTGTAAATGCAAAATATTTTTCAGACTGGAGGAATATAAGTTTTCTTGACGCTGTTCTTTTCTCTGTGTACACTTTTCGTATGTTTTTTTCTTCAGACATTACGCTGCTGTGCAGAGTAGTCGACAATTACGGCGATATCGGTTTTGGATACCGGCTTGCCCGCGCTTTACAGGCACTTCGTCCAGATATGAAACTGCGTATTGTGACGGACAATATTGCTTCTTTTTCGATGCTTGCTCCAGGGCTGGATGCCCATACAGTCCTGCAGCAGTACAACGGGTGGTTTGTGTACGATTGGAATGCGGCGGATGTCTGTACGGCGTCTTTTTCTGCTGAACAGCCGCGTACTATACTGGAGTGTTTCCAGTGCGGGTATCCTGACTGGCTGGAGACACTGCTGTTTAAGACAAAGTGCAGGGATTGTGTTCACGTAATTAATATTGATTATATGACTGCAGAACAATATGCCGATGATTTTCACTGTCTTGCATCTCTTACGCGTTCTGTATCAGTGAAAAAAGTTAACTTTATGCCGGGTTTTACGGCCTGTACCGGAGGTCTCATACTTGACGGTCCGTTTGCATCTGATATACCGTCCGCTTTTGCCTGTGAACATGCGGACAGTACGGTTCAAGCCCTTCTTGCGGGTACGCCGCAGAATTTCAACATACTGGTTTTCAGCTATGAGCGTGATTTTATGCCTGTCGTCCGGGCATTTGCTTTATTTGAACAGAACAGGAAAAGAAGCGAATTGTTGTTCCGTCTCCGGGTGTTTGTGGCCGAAGGGCGCGGGAAAAAATCATTTATGGAAGCATGGGCTGGTGCCGGGAAACCCTTCACTGTAACAGAGCTTCCATTTCTTTCCCAGACTGAGTGGGACGATCTTTTATGTTCTATGTCTTTTTGTTTTGTACGGGGGGAGGATTCTCTTTCCCGTGCATGTCTTTCCGGCATTCCGTTTGTCTGGCATGCGTATCCACAGGACAACGAATATCAGGTTGTGAAGGTTCAGGCGCTGCTTGACCGGATAAAGCCGTTTTTTGTGGATACCGATGCTGCACTGATTGAAAGATACTGGCGCTCCTACAATGTTTCTTTACCCGGTGAAACTGAATACGGACAGGAAAAGCTGCTGTTTGAACTGCTTAGCCGTATACATGAGCTGCGCTGCGGCTTTTCGTCGTTTGCATCTATGCTCAGACGAAACGGTGATTTTGCGCAGCATTTGATTTCTTATCTCGACGGATTGATATAACTGCGTATTTTTACTATAATATATGCATTCTTTAGTCCTTTTTTAGAGGGTAAATATAATGTTAACAACTGCAGAAATAAAAGTCGGCGCAGCATTCATGTATGAGAATCAGCCGCTTATGGTACAGCGCATGCTTGGTCAGAAATCAGGACGCGCCGGAATGGTTACTCGCCTTCGTGTTAAAAACGTCGTCACCGGTCAGACTCAGGATCTTGGACTCGACGCAGGCGAAAAATTTGATGAAGTCGATCTCGATGAGAAAACAATGAAACTTTCTTATATCGATGGCGATGATTTTGTATTCCAGGATCAGGAAACGTGGGACGAGCTTCGTATGAGTAGAGAAGATCTTGGTGACAACGCCGGTTATGTTTCTCCGGATGATGATGTCGATATTGTTATTACGTTTTATAACGAAAAACCGGTCGGTGTAAAACTTCCGGTAAATGTTACCCGCAAGATTACCTACTGTGAACCCGGAGTGAAAGGCAATACAAGTGGAAAAACAACGAAACCTGCCACGATTGATACGGGAATTGAAGTAAACGTTCCGCTTTTTATAGATTCAGGTGAGCGTATCGTTATTGATACACGCGACGGATCTTTTGTCGAGCGTGCAAAAGACTGATTCTTGTCCTGTGCTGAATAAAAAAAAGGAGCTGCTCCGTATAACGGATGCTCCTTTTTTTTATTCGTACGGAAGGGGTAATTATGCCTCCATTTGTACGAAATTGTTGATTTTAGATAAAGTTGAACGGTGTTTCCTGGTATACGTAATAGTTGAGCCAGTTTGAATAGAATAAATGCGCTGTACTCCGCCACGTGGAAAGCGGCGGCTTATTCGGATCATCATTCGGAAAGTAGTGCAGAGGAATTTCGATTGGAAGATTCTTTTTTTTATCCCGCCAGTATTCATCCGACAGCGTGTCTGTATCATATTCAAGATGACCGGTCATGAAAATTTCGCGGTTGTCCTTTGATTTTATAAGTGTGGCTCCCGCTTCTTCTGACGCAGCCAGTACGGTGAGTTCAGGGTGTTTCATGACGTCGTCGAAGCGGATTGTCGTATGGCGCGACTGTGGAATGGGGAACTCGTCGTCGAATCCCCGCAGCAGCGGCTCTGCATTCGTGAGCCGCCTGTTCATGAATATGCCGAATAATTTTTTGTCTGTTGGATATTTCGGAATGCCGTACAGGTGATACAAACCTGCAAAAGATCCCCAGCATACATACAATGTTGAGAATACGTTATTTTTTGCATAATCCATAATTCCGCAGAGTTCGTTCCAATAATCGACCTGTTCAAACGGCAGTTGTTCAACCGGCGCTCCGGTGACTATCATTCCGTCGAATTTCTGCTTGAAAAGTTCGTTTGAACTGATATAGAATTTTTCAAGATATTCCTGTCCCGTATGCTTATATACATGATTTTCCATTCGGATGAGCGATATTTCCACTTGTATAGGTGTATTTGCCAGAAGACGAAGCATCTGAGTTTCTGTTGTTTCTTTTGTCGGCATAAGGTTGACGACAGCTATTTTAAGCGGGCGTATATCCTGTGTAAGTGCCCGTTTATCGGTCATAACGAAGATATTTTCATGTTCAAGAATGCTGCATGCAGGCAGATCTGATTGTATTTTTATAGGCATAATTATACATAGTATAGCAGAAGGTATGGAATTTTGCTATACTAGCTTCTATGGGTATAGCTCATGACAGTAGAGCTGCTGTAAAAAAGTTAAAGCTCCTTATTTATACTCCAAAATCAGATGTTAACGCGTTCAGAAGCAGAATAGAGGAAGCATTTGCGTGCCCTGTTCTGCCGAATCATGTTGAATGTTCCGAACATAATTACGGTGGTGTTGTATGCGACGTTCTGGCGCCTGAAATTTATTCTTCAAAACGCGTTATGATGTATATTCACGGCGGTTCGTTTGTTGGTGGATCTCGTGCTTCATGGCGCGGATTTTGTGCGCGTATTGCGAATAAATCATACAGCCGGGTCATTGTTCCGGAATTCCGTCTTGCTCCGGCTCATCCATTTCCTGCGGCGATTGAAGACGTTCAGTCTGTATTCCGTGCTCTTTTTACGGAAGAACAGATTGCCTGCTCTCTTGATTCTGAGCCCGGCGATAAATCTTCAATGCCCGATATTGTTATTGCAGCGGACGGCTCCGGAGCTTCTATTGCAATGGCTCTCCTGTTCAATTTACGTGAGCGCTACCGCAACTGTATTCCCCGTGTGGTCCTGCTTTCGCCGTGGCTCGATATGTCCGACGATTCTCATCTTGCAGACAGTAAAAAATATGGCGATGAAATATTAAGCAGCGAATCGTTGTACCGCTGCGGAGAAGTATATACGTATGTGTCAAATCTTGCCAATCCGCTTGTATCTCCGTTAAAGTCTGCACACGAACTGCTTTCCGGATTTCCTCCCGTTTATATTCAGATGGGGGAGAAAGAAATACTTCTTGCCGATGTAAAGAAGTTCGAACAGCTCCTTGATTCTGCCGGAGTTACGTGTGAACTTGACGTATGGCCGGGGATGATGCATACATTCCAGCTTTCGGATGACTGTTTGTGGGAAACGCATCTGGCTATAGAAAAAATCGGGCAGATTGTATCCGGATCAAACCGGGCAGACGTACAGGTTTGTTTTGATAATAAACCGCGCCTTGAAAACAGTATAAAATCCGATGCTTAACAGGACAATGGAACTTCTTTCGCCGGCGGGCAATATAGAAAAATTATACTATGCGTATGCATACGGAGCTGATGCTGCGTATATCGGGCTTAAAAAATTTTCGCTCCGTGTAAAGGCCGACAACTTTTATGATGATGAATACAAAAAAGTTGTCGATTTGAAAAAACGTTTTCCGGGCAGAAAGCTTCACTGTGCACTTAATATTTCGTTTCATAACGGCGACATTGAGGCATTTAAAAACAATATTGAATATTTCAAACTGTACCCGATTGATGCATTTATTGTACAGGATCTTGGAATTATACCACTTTTGCAGAAAGAGTTTCCGGATACGGCTCTTCATGTAAGCACGCAGGCGAGCTGCATTAATTATGAAGCGGTGAAAATGTACAGAAGTCTCGGCTTTAAACGTGTTGTACTTGGGCGCGAAGTGTCGCTGGACGAAATAAAACAGATTAAAGATGCTGTTCCTGATATGGAACTTGAGGCGTTCTGCCACGGTGCTATGTGCATCGCGTATGCCGGCCGGTGTCTTATGAGTGCGTATCTGACGGGACGCAGTGCGCAGAGCGGATTCTGTTCACATACATGCCGCTGGAATTACAGCGTTGTGGCACATGACGCAAAGAAGCTTGCTGAATCAGGTTTTTTATCGCTGGAAGAGGGGAAGCGGCCGGGTGAATATTTTCCTGTATATGAAGGGGATGATTTTACTGCGGTACTTTCAAGCAGAGATATAAACATGATTACACATCTTGCAGACATGAAAGCCGCGGGACTTGATTCGCTCAAAATTGAAGGCCGCATGAAGAGTGTTTACTATGTGGCACTGGTGACGCGTGCATACCGTAAGGCTCTTGATGCACTTGACGGAAAAATATCCGACGGGGAAGCAGCGCCTTTTATTGCCGAACTCGACAATGTTGCACACCGTGAATCGACTACAGGTTTCTATTACAGCCGCGCTGATGCGGATAAAACTGCATCGGGTGCTTCGGACAGTCCGTACCTTCTTGCAGCCGAAATCGGAACTGAACTGACGGACGATGAGCAGAACGCCGTATTTTATGCTGGTGCTGACACTGTTGCTGATTTTGACAGACAGTTGAACCTGCTTTGCAGAGAAGCCCGTTCTGCACGCGATCGTGATCTGTATCAGCATCCTGACAAAATTCCCGTTGCGGCACAGCGGAAAGACGGCTGGCATATGTACAGCTTTACACCGCTTAATAAAACCGATATAAGTCAGGAACTTGAGATTATTACACCGGACAAAGCTGTACAGACTGCTGCACCGGGAACATGGCAGTTTATTGACCCGGATACAGGTACGCTGCGCGAATGGGCATTTGACGGTCATCCGTGCGTGCTGTACACCGGATGCAGACTTGAGGACAGTGCGCTTGTGCGGACGAAAGATCCCGGATATGAACCGGGGCAGTTCCGGGGTGCTCAGCGGTAGTTCTTATAAAAAACGGGGAGCTTGAATACTATGTTTTTTTTCAGAAAATTTTTTTGTGCTGCGCTTTTGTCTGTTTTTGGAACGGCATGCTTTGCACGGATTATATGGTTTACACCAGAAATGCTGCATACTGTCGCAGGTGCTGTCGTATTTGGCAATAATACGGGATTTTATCCTTATGTTGATACTGCTCATGCCGTTATTCCTTCATATATTCTTTCATATAAGCTGGAAACACCTCAGTTATACGGCGGGGCAGGCATTCATTTTTCGGGAAAAACTCTGGATTTTACGACACGTGCTGTATACTGGCCGCTTTTTTGGAACAGGCTCAATATAGGTGCCGGCCTTACGTATCATTTTCTTGCATATGATATGATATTTTTTGAGCAGGATATGCTGGCCGGCTTATTTTTCCGGTTTAAATACCGCTGTTTTACTGCGTCTGCCGATATGAATTATTTCCGTAAGTGGACACGGATTTATGCCGTGCAGAAATATATTCCCTGGCTTACGAACAACAGTATTGCAGTTAATGTGCAGTGGAACTGGTTCCTCATTAATCATCTTGATTTATATTTTGGCATAAGTTCTTATTCGCCATATGAATATTTATTATTTTTTGCGCCTGACTTTATGACGGGAGCAGACTGGCATTTTACGCATGGAATTACAGCCGGTGCTGAATTCACTGTCAGATATATCGATATGATGACACTTTCTGCATATTTGGACAGCGTTGAACTCCGGCTGTTTACAAGGTGGGAATTCAAATGAAAAAAATACTTACAATTGTTTGTTTCCTTGTTTTTGTTTATCTGCTGTCGTCGTGTGCGTACGGAATAAATGATTTATTTGGACGGGAAGATTCAGTACGGACCCGTGCAGAATCGCTGACGCAACTAAAAATCCCTGCCTCTGTTTCCGGAAGCGATGTTTCGTATACAGTCGCAGTTATTACAGATGTTCATTTCGGAGCGGATAAAAGCCGGAATGTGGATGATGCTTTTCTTTCATGGCTTGATAATCTGAAAGAAACGTCCGGTTTTCCAAAATTTGTTCTTTGTCTCGGAGATGTTGCCGAGCACGGTTATGAAAGCGAAATAGCCGACTACAATACGTTCTGCAGCAAAATACGGAAATACAATATCGAAGTGTATTCCATACTCGGCAATCATGATCTGTACAATGGCGGTTGGCAGTACTGGAAAAAAATTATCAAACCTGAAACGTCGTTTTATCATTTTAAAACAAATAATTTCAGCTGGTATTTTCTTGATACAGGAAACGGCACGCTTGGTTCTCATCAGTACAGTGTTCTTATAGATGCACTTGAAAATGACAATGCACCTAAAGTTATCTGTATGCATTATCCATTATACGCGCAGGGGCATTTTTATTTTTGTCTGCAGGATTCAATCGAACGCAACCTGCTCATAGCGTATTTTGCCGACAGCAACGTCAGACTGGTGCTTGACGGCCATACGCACCAGTATAACTACACCGATCTGGGATTTATAGAATATAATGTTCCCGGTTTTCTTGAAAAAGGCCGGTGGGCGCTTGTAAAAGTGGACGAATCAGCCGGTACGGTAACTCCCGAACTTGTATCGCAATGAACATATATATTGTTTCTTCCGCTTTTTTCGATTACACTTCCTGTAATAATCGTTTATATTTTTTTACCATACAATACAGGAGCTGCATATGAAAGTAGGTATTATCGGCGGATCAGGACTTGATAATCCTGACATGTTTACAATCGAAGCGGAAAAAACTGTTACGACGAAATACGGTAGTCCGTCGTCGAACCTGAAATTCGGAAAGATCGGCGGAACGGATGTCGTTCTGCTTTCACGTCACGGCATCAATCACCAGTACAGTCCGACCGAGGTTAACTACCGCGCGAATATAATGGCACTGAAAGATGCAGGCGTTACGCACATTCTGGCGACGACCGCCTGCGGTTCCCTGCGCGAAGAAATCGGCCGCGGTCATTTTGTCGTGCTCGACCAGTTCATCGACTTTACACGTTTCCGCAAAAACACATTCTTTGATTCGTTTGAAACCGGTGCAGTCCATACGGCTATGCCGGAACCGTTCGATAAATTCCTCCGTGAACGGCTTTACAAGGCAGGAAGCGAGATTGGCCTTTCCATTCATGAACGCGGATGTGTGATTACCGAGGAAGGGCCTCGTTTTGCAACGCGTGCCGAATCGAAAATGTTCCGAATCTGGGGAGCAGACGTAGTGAATATGTCTATCGCTCCGGAAGCAATGCTTGCAAATGAAGTAAAGATTCCTTACGCTGCGGTTGCAATGGCGACGGACTATGATTCATGGAAAGAAGATGAAGAACCGGTCACATGGGAACAGATAAACGAGGTATTCAGCCGGAATGCACAGAATATGATAACACTTCTCAAGACGACGGTATCGGAACTGGGAAAAGAGGACTGCTGATTGTGTTACCGGTATTTTACCGGTAGAGTCCTGAATATTGAAGATACCGTATTTCGGTGTAAACTCTGACTACTGTTTAAAAACGTCCGTGAAATACCCCGACGCGGACGGCTGTTCTCCCCCGTCGTGCAGGTGCTGGGTGTCGCCTAGTACCTGCACGCGGAACGCAGCCGTGCAGGGGATGCGTTCTTCCGAAGCAAGAACGGTGAGGGATGAAGGCGCGACAAAAAATCCCTGCCAGAGCTGTACCGGCGATATGTTGAGCAGGTGACCAAGCACCGCAAACATGACACCCATGTGGCAGAAAAACACAAGCGTGCGGTCGTCGTATGATTTCTTGTACGTATCAGTTGCTTTTGCAAGGAATCCTTTCTGGCAGTGAGTTCCGTCTGTTTTGTATATTCCGCGCTTACGGATGTAGCCGTAGCGCGCAAGAATACCGTCTATTCCGCTGCATACGTCGTCGAAATGCTGAGTAATGGCTCCGCTTTCCATAACAGGCGTATGCATCCACGTGTCTTTGTCGCTGAGCCGGCTGTTTGCCGGATCGGTGAATAATGCCGGAAGCCGGTCCCATGCAATATGTTTGTTTCTCGTGTCCGGATCTACAACAGGGTAGTAGAATTCCTGCAGCGCGTTTTGACAGAAGCACTGCTTCGCGCATTCCTTTTTTGGTGAGAGAGTCGACGGTATAATCAGGATCGCCGTGGCAGATGAACAGCAGGTACATAAATAATTATTTCTCCAGTCGTTTTACAAGATATGGCATGACTGTTTCAAAATCGACACCGTACCAGTTGTAGTCTTTGTGGGATACAGTTGCTTTTATCGCTTCAACGACGTAATCTGCGGCAAGTGCATATGCTTTTTCGAGCGTCCATCCGCGCATGAGTGCGCCTACGCAGACACTGGCGAATATATCGCCGGTCCCGTGGAAACTTGTCGGAAGTTTTTCGTGGAAATAACTTGAGAATGTACCGGAACCTGTATCGTACGACATAATGCCGATTTTACCATTATTGAATTCAACGCCCTTTACGACCACTTTCTTTGCTCCCAGTCCTGCAAGTTTGCGGAGTATATCTTTAATGTAATTTTCGTCGTATCCGGAAGGTCTGTAGGGAATGCCGAGCATAAAAGACGCTTCAGTAAGATTCGGGACGATGACATCGGCTCTGCCTGCAAGCTTTGCCATTGCGAACGCGAATTCCTGTGTGAATCCCGGATACAGTTTACCGTTGTCCGCCATGCACGGATCAACGAATATAAGCGTATTGCTGCCGCCGAAATCAGTGAACAGTTTCGACATAAGGTCAAGCTGTCTGAAAGAGCCGAGGTACCCTGTATAAATTGCATCAAACCTGATTTTTTCCTGCTTCCAGTGGCTGCAGACAGGTTCAATATCGTCCGTAAGGTCGCGGAACGTAAATCCCTTGAATGCGGTATGAGTTGAAAGGACAGCTGTCGGCAGTACGGCAGTTTCGACCCCCATTGCGGAAATGACGGGTAGCGCTACGGTAAGTGAGCATTTCCCTACACAGGAAATATCCTGCACAGTAATTATACGTTTCATTTTTACCTCCCTGTTTATGGATATCTGTAATAATAGCAGAATACTATAGTTATGTAAATTTCGTTATAATTATACTTATATTTTTTTGCTTCACTTAACGCCCTGTTTATTATATAGTAGAAAAAATATTTTTTATGGGGGTACAATATGACATCATCGGACAAAACTATCGACATTCTTGATTCCACACTGCGCGACGGGGCGCAGGGAGAGGGAATCAGTTTTTCTGTTCAGGACAAGATTCATATTGTACAGGCTCTTGATGAGCTGGGCATAACATACATTGAAGCCGGTAATCCCGGATCAAACCCAAAGGATATGGAGTTTTTTCAGGAAATTAAAAAAATCCCGCTTTCGCATGCGAAACTCTGCGCTTTCGGCTCTACAAGGCGGAAAGATATTGCCTGTCCGGAAGATGCGAACCTGCAGAGTCTGCTGGCGGCCGGAACTCACGACGTCGTCATATTCGGAAAGTCATGGACGTTCCATGTAACGGAAATTATAAAGACAACGCTTGAAGAGAATCTTGCAATGATACGGGACACATGCAGCTACCTTACGGGTAACGGACGGAACGTTATTTACGACGCTGAACATTTTTTTACCGGTTATCAGGAGAATAAAGAATATGCGATGAAAACGCTTCAGGCTGCTCTTGACGGAGGTGCAACTGTATTCAGTCTGTGCGAGACGAAAGGGGGAATTCTTCCCGACGAATGCCGCGAAATAGTGTCGGACGTTGTTGCAGCGTTCGGCAGCAGAGTTGTAGTGGGAATACATACTCATGACGACAGCGGTCTTGCTGTTGCAAATTCGCTTATTGCTGTGCAGGCAGGTGCCCGCCACGTTCAGGGAACGCTTCTCGGGTTCGGAGAACGCACAGGAAATGCCAATCTTTCGACGGTTATCGCCGACCTTGAACTTAAGATGGGCTACAAATGTATTCCGGATGGAAAGCTGGAGACGCTTACTCCGACAGTAAAGGGTGTTGCCGAAATTTCCAATATTGCCCTGAATCCGCAGATGCCATACGTCGGTGGGAACGCGTTTGCACACAAAGCGGGTATGCACATCGACGCAGTACTCAAGAACCCGGTTGCATACGAGCATGTTGCTCCTGAAGCTGTCGGTAATTCAAGAGTGTTCCTTATGAGCGAAGTTGCCGGCCGCAGCATGATAATAGAAAAAATCCAGAAGTTCGATCCGACCATCACAAAGGATAATCCTGTTGTGAAGGACATTATGAAGAAGATGAAGGAGCTCGAATTTGAAGGATACCAGTTTGAAGGCGCCGACGGAAGTTTTGAGCTGCTAGTGCGCAAGATTATCGGAAAATACCAGCCGTTTTTCAGGCTTCATTACTATCAGACAAGCGGCATGAATCCGCGGCCTGAAGAAGGGGTGAATGCATGTGCCCAGATCAAGCTGGAAGTGGACGGACAGATTGAAGTCACGGCAGGGGAAGGCGATGGTCCGGTAAACGCACTCGATATTGCACTCCGCAAGGCGCTTGTGCGTTTCTATCCTGCGGTCGAGAAAATCCGTCTTACCGATTACAAAGTCCGCGTTCTTGACGGAAAATCGGCAACGGCATCGCACGTGCGCGTACTCATTGAAAGTACAGACGGTACCGACTCATGGACGACGGTCGGTGTTTCCGCCGACGTTATGGAAGCTTCATGGCTTGCACTCGTTGACTCTTTCGAGTATAAACTTATCAAAGATCTCGAGAAGCATTTCAGGAAGATGATATGAAATTATGGTTTATGGAGAAATTCAGCTGGCGCAGGTTTACTATGTCGTTTTTCGGCACGGCATTTTTAGGTGCTGTGGTTGCACTGCTGCGTAAAGCTGAACTGGGGACTGATCCGTGGACAGCGTTTGTTGTCGGTATTGCTGATGTATTCCATTCGCGTTACGGTGTACTCTATCCGGTTCTCATCGGTATACTTATTGTAATTGTATTTATTGTCGACAGACATTACATTGGTATTGCGACAGTGCTCAACCTGTTTCTTGTCGGTACCGTAGCCGATTTTGTAAAGAGCGGACTTGACAGCTGGTTCAACGCGGATACGCTGCCGTTGAGAATTACATGCCTTGTTCTGGCTCTTGTTATTCTCTGCGTTGCGTCGTCGCTGTATATCACTGCCGATTTAGGCGTGTCTTCGTACGATGCCGTCTCGCTTATCATGAAAGACAAACTGCCGGTTCAGTTCCGCTGGTGCCGCATCTTTACCGATGCTATGTGCACGCTCGTCGGATTTCTGTGCGGGGCACGGACGGATGTCGGCATCGGTACTATCATTACTGCGCTGTGTATGGGACCGTTTACGCAGTTCTGCTGCGTTCATATAGCACAGCCTCTTCTTGGCGAAGGTAATTAATAACTCCGGCGATTGTTGACACAGTTCAGTAACTTTAGTATAACTGAAGTATAAGTAGTAATACTGAAATTGTGTTGATTTATTGGAGCTTTATATGAATAAAACAATCGCTTTGATCCCCGGAGACGGCATCGGGCCTGATGTCGTTGCGGAAGCTGTGCACGTACTGGACGCTGTTGCAAAAAAATTCGGACATACGTTTACCTATAAAAACGTTATTGCAGGAGGAGCCGCCATTGACAAGTGGGGAAGGCCGCTGCCGGAAGAT
>JBAYAJ010000015.1:0-24978 GCA_041669845.1 Treponema sp. | reverse complement strand
GCTGAAAGCATCTAAGCGGGAAGCCCGCCTCAAGATCATACATCCCTGAGGGTTCGACCCTCCTGAAGACTCCGGAGAGACTATCCGGTTGATAGGCTGCAGGTGTACGCACGGTGACGTGTTCAGCCGAGCAGTACTAATAAGTCGTGAGGCTTGACCATATTATCATTTCCGTTTATTATTCTTTTTCGTTTCCCGTGAATGTACCCCGGACTGTGATGGTCTGCTGGTACTTTCCCTGATGGGCTTTGTAAATAATGCCCGGTGGCCATAGTGGAGAGGCAATACCCGTTCCCATTCCGAACACGGAAGTCAAGCTCTCTAACGCCGATGATACTGCCTTTTGGCGGGAAAGTAGGCAGCTGCCGGGCTTTTTTTTGTCTGTTTTTATTTCATAGAATAATCTATATTTTGTAATTATGTGTCCCGCCAGCGCGGGTTTCAGTGAGCGGCAGCGAGCGTTAAGAAACCCGGTAGTGAGCGCAGCGAACGAAGGAAAGTAGGCAGCTGCCGGGCTTTTTTTTGTCTGTTTTTATTTCATAGAATAATCTATATTTTGTAATTATGTATCCCGCCAGCGCGGGTTTCAGTGAGCGGCAGCGAGCGTTAAGAAATTAGTCCTTCAGACTGTGCAGTTCAAGTGCAATTTTTTCCATTTCCCGGTCGGTTGCAGCTATGGTTTCGGCACATTCAAATAATTTTTCCCGGATTCTGTCAGGTACTTGTGTCGTTGTTTTATAGTGTAATTCATGTTCAAGGCTTGCCCAAAAATCCATTGCAATTGTTCGAAGTTGAATTTCAACACGAATGATGTGTTTGGACTCTGACAAATAAACTGGTGTTTCAACGACTATATGAAGACTTCGGTAACCCGAATCTTTTGGCTTTTTTATGTAATCATTTTCCTGTACGAGTTTTATATCAGGTTGTTTCAGAAGTATATAACGCACAGTATAAATATCGGAAATATACGGACATATTACCCGGACACCTGCAATATCATTCAGTTTTTTTGTCATTGCATCAAATGTTACTGGATATCCTTTTTTTTCTAATTTAGCAGCAATACTGTCTGCTGATTTTATACGTGATTTTATCGTTTCGATTGGATTTCGACGTCCCGATATTCTGTATTCTTTGTTCAGTATTTCAAGTTTTGTAACTACCTGTTTTGCTGCGCTGTCGTAGAGCATCATTATCTGCTGGAATTCAAACGCCATTTTGTAAAAGTCCTGAGCAGATTGAACATTATTGTATATATTTTGTGGTAACGATGTTTCCGGCAGTGGATTTGCTATTACATTTTTATCGACTGATTCCATTTATTGTACTTCCTGAGGTAAATATGTTTAAATTTACTACAAAAAGCTTAAAAATGACAAATAATAAATGATTATAAAAAAAAACGGAACATTTAGTTCCGTTTTTTTTTATAATCATTTTTTCATTAAATCTGCATATTTTTTTGCCAGCCGGCGTGATTTTTCTGCTGCGAGACCACGATAACGTGCAGGATTTTCAAAGAAAGTTTCTGCATCAGGAATACCCAGCTTTTTGAGTTGTTCAGTTATTTTATCATATGTTTCTGCATGTCGTTTTAGTACAGTGAAAAAGGTGTCACCGGTCTGCTCGCATTCAAGCGTTATTTTCCGGATTATTTCATGTCCGTCATTTACTCCGGCTTCACCAAGCAGAATATAGGCAGGTTCCGCGAGAACGCCACCTTTTACTTTTCCACCGGCATTTTCCAGGGTATGTGCCATTGTAGTTTTATCTGCCTGTAATCCCAGAACGACTTTCTTCATACGTGCGACGGCCATAGTAAACCCTGTAACATAATCGGCTATAAAACGCTGACTTGCACTGTTAGTAAGATCTCTCTGATGCTCAGAAATCTGATCCATATAAAATGTTATAACTCTGGGGCACATGGCTTTCCAAAGCGATTTTACATGTTCACTGTTCCATGGATTTCTTTTTTGTGGCATTGTACTTGAACCGACTTGTGTTGCACTGAAATATTCAAATACTTCACCGATCTCGGAACGCTGCAGGTTGCGGAGATCATCAGCAAGGTTTGCAATAATACCGAATGCTACATTAAATTCGAGCAAGAGTCGTAAAAGGTATTCCGGTTCTACCAGCTGGTTGGAATATTCGCTTGGTTCCAGTCCGAGAAATGCAAGATAACGGCGTTCAAGATCTTCGGGATCCTTTACGATCATACTTGGTCCATTGTATGCCCCGACAGGTCCCGCAAGTTTTCCTTTTAGCTGTTTTGACAGTTCTTCAATACGGAGAATGGATTTTCCCAATCTGCTTACGAATTCAGCAATTGACCAGCCGAATGTGATTGGTACAGCATGCTGTCCGTGAGTACGCCCTACCTGTGGTGTTTCTGCATCTCTGTCCGCGATTACGCATAACGCTGTTTCAAGTGCTTTGAGTTCCGGAAGGACAACATTTTGTGTAACATCCCGCATCCGCATGGAAAGTGCAGTATCAAGAATATCCACACTTGTCGCTCCCAGATGGACAAGTGGGCCGATTTCAGCAGGAACTTTCCTTTTCAGCACGTTTACAAGAGCGCGTATATTATGTTGTGTTTTTTCTTCTTCTGTATACACTTCTTCAGGATCAATATTCTTTGCAATGGTATCAAGTGTTTCTTCCATTTCAGGAGTAAGTTGACCACGTACGGACAGATGAGCTTTTACAAGTGCTGATTCTGCTTTTGCACATGAACGGATATTGGCTGATTCTGATATATACTGTGCAAGATTATCATAGACTTCCCTTTCCGAAAGTGAATACCGATGATCCAGGGGGGATAAATTTTCGAATATATTACGTGTTTCCATAGAAAAAGTATGAACGAAATATCAAAAAAAAGCAATAATTTTTATTAAAACTATTTATTCTTCAATGCGATTGTGCTATTATCCCCACTAGCGTTGAAAAAACGGCATTTGTCGGTACAACAGAACGGACTCGAAAAGCAGGTCCGGGATTTTTTAATTTATAAGGTGGTACACGATTTTGTTTAATCGCGAAGACTACATTTCAGACACAGAATGGAGGCGGTTCAAAGAATTCTCGAAAGACTTTGAAACACCAAACATCGTTATTAATCTGCATACGGTAAAAAACAACTTTACCAAATTGAGAGATTCTTTCCCGTATGCATGTATTTATTACGCTATGAAAGCGAATCCCGGCGAGCCGGTGCTGAAAATGCTTATCGAGATGGGGTCCAATTTCGATATAGCCTCAAGGTATGAACTTGACAAAATCTTAGGACTGAACGTTTCCCCTGACAGACTTTCCTACGGGAACACCATAAAAAAAGCAAAAGACATTAAATATTTTTATGATAAGGGCGTAAGAATGTTTGCAACCGACTGCAAGGATGACCTTAAAAATATAGCGGAACAGGCACCTGGTTCACGCGTGTATGTACGTATCCTTGTTGAGAACTCGGTGACTGCGGATTGGCCTCTTTCACGGAAATTCGGCTGCCATCCTGATATGGCATATGACCTGCTTGTTCTTGCCCGCGATCTTGGATTAACACCATATGGAATCAGTTTCCATGTAGGAAGTCAGCAGCGCGATATTGGGCAGTGGAACGATGCTATTGCGAAAACAAAGTACCTTTTTACTTCGCTTGAAGAGGAAGAGAACATTAAACTGACAATGATAAATATGGGAGGAGGATTTCCTGCTTCCTATATTGAACCCACGAACAGTCTTCAGGAGTACGCATCTGAAATTACACGGTATCTTCACGACGATTTTGGCGATGATATTCCGGAGATAATACTGGAACCCGGACGTTCTCTTGTAGGCGATTCAGGAGTACTTACGAGTGAGGTTATTATGACATCACGCAAAAATAATACTGCGCTTAACCGCTGGATATATGTCGACACAGGAAAATTCAACGGTCTTATAGAAACCCTCGATGAATCGATCAAGTATCCGATTATTGTTGAAGGTTATGAAAAAGATACAAAGGAAGGCGAGGTGATTATTGCAGGTCCGACGTGTGACAGTATGGACATTATGTACGAAAACGCTAAGTACAAATTGCCGGTAGGATTAAAAGCCGGTGACAGATTGTACTGGCTTTCTACAGGAGCTTATACGTCTACATATGCTTCTGTTTGTTTTAACGGTTTTCCACCGATTAAAACCTATTATATGGAATAAAAATGAATGACTGCAGCTCTACAGGTAAGGGAGTTGCAGTCCTCTGTCAGATTTTTGTATTTCCTGTACGACGGAGAATTTCCATGCAACATCGCGCATTGTGATATGCCGTTTTCCAGTTTCCCCCTTTTGGCTGAGCAAGGTCTGGTTTACCATTTTCGTTAACGGACCAAAACCATTCTCCATTTTTTTTGTCGATTTGATATTCTTTTATCCATTTCCAGACAGACTGAAAGGCTTCTTTAAAATTGTCGTTTCCAGTGAGTTCCCATGCGTTAAAAAAACCGATTAAAGCTTCTGCCTGATTCCACCAGATACGAGTTTTGTTTTGTTTTCCATTGATAAGCGTATCTTCAAATCCTCCGTTTTCTTTGTCGAAACCTTCCTCGTAAGCTATCGTAGCCATACGGATAGAGAAGGGACGTACTTCTACCATGAGTTGTTCATCACCGATTTCGTTAGCGGTTTCCCAGAGCAGCCAGCTTACTTCTATATCATGTCCATAGGAAATCTCATTATCGATGCGTGTCCAGTCGTTGTTGAAATAGATTCCAACGTGTCCATTTTTTTGCAGAATTTTCGTTGTGAAAATACGTACAAGATCTATCAGAGATCTGCCGATGAGTATTCTCGTATCATTTTGATCCGGATACACTACTGCAAGATTCCGGTAAAGATTTGTATATGCTTCCAGAACGTGCAGATTGGTATTCATAGATTTATTGCAGTCGATATCTTTTTCTGAAAGTTTAAAATCTGTCGTTTTTTTCCAATCAGCTGTTAACGCTTCAATATATCCACCATTTTCCGGATCTCTCGCATATTTTTCAAGAAGTGAAAATATTGCAAGAGCTTTATCCATTACAGCATATGGTTGTAGTGTCTGTTTTTTTATTTCTGTCAGTGCTGCTGCATATTCTGAAAGTGCATGAATTGCAACAGCCTCACCATAAATCTCTTTTTCAGGGATACACGGAGTACCGTCAGAATATACGGACCAGAAAAATCCTCCATAATCTTTGTCAAAAAACTGATGCATCATACCGGAAAATGCATATTCTGCTGTGTCAAGATATTCAGGCTCATTGAAAAGACGAGCAGCTGCACTGTATGTCCACAGAAGACGCGATATCATTACTATATAACGACTTTCGTTTTTATTTTGATTGTTGTTATTGTCAATACTTCCAAAAAATCCACCTGATTCAGTATCACATGCGTATTTTTCCCAAAAAGGAAGAATATTCTGTATAAGTTCTTTTTTTATTGAATGATAAAATGATATATCCATAAAATAACATTCCTTTAATAGTATTGAGACGATTATATTTGTATTGTATTATAAAATTATGAAAAAGACAAATGCCATGCGTATTCTTGATGCTGCTCATATTTCATACGAAATCTCGTCTTATAATGATGACGGTGAACATGAATTAGAACGGGGTGCTGCTGAATCAATTGCTGTAAAGTTAGGAATAGATCCGCATGTTGTGTTTAAAACAATCGTTATGAGAACGCAGACGAAAGAACTCTGTGTATTTTGTCAGAGTGCCATATGTGAGATTAATTTAAAAAAAGCGCGTGCAGCAGCAGGAGCGGAAGAAATATCTCCTGTAAAACCTGATGAACTACTTGCGCTTACCGGGTATATACGAGGAGGTTGTTCTCCGCTCGGTATGAAACGGCAGTTCCGCACATTTATTGACAGACAGGTACTTAACTATGAAAAAGTCTACATTAGTGCAGGCATCAGGGGAGAACAGATTATCATTGCGCCCCAGGATCTTGTGAAAGCTGCAAAAGCCACTGTATGTGATCTTATGCTTGAGAAAAGTTGAAAAAAATGAAATAACCGTGTATAATTTTATGAACGCTGGAGCAACTTATATTGATAACGCTGAAAGATATTGCAAAAGAGTGCGGGGTTTCATTTTCGACGGTAAGCAAAGCCCTGAAAGGAAGCCCTGAGATCGGGGCCGAAACAATCAAAATGATTCAGCAGAAAGCACAGGAAATGAGTTATCATCCCAATCTGGCTGCTCGTACGCTGCGTACAAATCGAACTTATGATATAGGTGTAATATTTGAGGATCAGACAGGGAGCGGATTGCAGCACCAGTATTTTGCGACGATTTTCAGTAGTCTGCAGATGACAGCCATGTCCCAGGGATTTGACGTAACGTTTATGGGCAGCCCGAATACTGCAGGATTCGATTATTATGCGCATTGTAAGTACCGTAATTTTGATGGGGTTGCTGTTCTTGCAACAAAATTTAACAGGTCCGATATTCAGCAGCTTATAAAAAGCGATATTCCAACTGTTACATTGGATTATATTTCTGACAGAGACCATTCTGCCGTAATGAGCGATAATAATGCCGGTATAGATGCACTGCTGGAATATATTTTTTCAAGAGGTCATAAAAGAATTGCTCTTATTCATGGAGAACCTACCCATGTAACAGAAGAGCGAATCGCATCATTTCGAAGATTTACAAGGATTCACGGTGTTATGATTCCTGAATCATATATTCTTGAAGGTATCTACCATGATCCGGTAACAAGCGGGGAAGCGACAGAAATTCTTCTTGGCCTGCCACAGCCGCCAACATGTATTATGTACCCAGATGATTTTGCTGCACTGGGTGGAATCCGTGTTTTAAATGAACATAAATTGATTGTCGGAAAGGATATCAGTATTACTGGATACGACGGAATTATGCTTACGTCAATGCTTACACCTCCGCTTACGACTTATATGCAGAATGGTACACTTATTGGGAAACTTATTGCAGATCATCTTATTGATGAAATTGAAAAAATTGGTACATTTCAACCGATGCATAGTGCTGTAAGCGGAAAGCTTATAAAAGGTGCTTCTGTATCAGCTCCTTTATAGTACATTTTTATTTATTGACAACAAAAAAAAGACTGTGTATAATAGAACTACAACGTTGTAGTAGAAAGTGTATTTTGGGAGACTCTTATGAGATTTGGTTTTTTTGATGATGCTAACCGTGAATATGTGATTACCACGCCGCAGACTCCATATCCTTGGATTAACTATCTGGGAAGCGAAAAGTTTTTTTCTTTAATTTCAAATACGGCCGGTGGCTATGCGTTTTATACTGATGCACGATTACGCCGTATTACCCGTTATCGGTATAATGATATTCCGCTCGATACAAATGGCCGCTACTTCTATATAAAAGACGGTGAATCGGTTTGGAATCCGGGTTGGCAGCCGGTAAAAGCACAACTTGACAAATATGAATGCAGACATGGTTTCGGCTATACAAAAATAAATTCTGAAAAAAATGGACTTGCTGTAAATGTTTTATATATGGTACCGAATGGTGAAAATGCAGAAATCCAGATGATCACACTTAAAAACACGACTGAAAAGGCAAAACAGGTTTCACTTGTATCGTTTGTTGAATGGTGTTTGTACAATGCACAGGATGACTGTACGAATTTTCAGCGGAATTTTTCAACTGGTGAAGTCGAGATAGAGGGAAGTGTCATTTATCATAAAACAGAGTACAGAGAACGTCGTAATCATTTTGTTTTCTACAGTTGTAATAAACCTGTTCAGGGATTTGATTCGGATCGTGAAACATTTCTGGGATTATATAACGGACTCGATAAACCTCAGACTGTATTTGCCGGAAAAAGCGGTAATTCGGTTGCAGACGGCTGGTCACCGATTGCAAGTCATCGTCTAGAATTTAATCTCGAACCGGGAGAAGAAACAACCTATATATTCACACTTGGATATATTGAAAACGACGTTGACAAAAAGTGGGCAGAAACAAAGGAACAGGGAGCAGAAAGCAGGAATTTACTTCGTACAAATACTGCCAGCGGAATCATTAACAAAGAAAAAGCCTATTTACTACAGCAAAAATTTGCAACTCCGGGGCAGGTAAACAAAGCATTTACAGAACTTTCAGAATACTGGAATGAAATTCTGTCACACTTTACACTGAAAACAGGAGACGAAAAACTTGACAGAATGGCGGTGTGGAATCAGTATCAGTGTGTTGTTACATACAATTTTGCCCGTTCTGCAAGTTATTTCGAAAGTGGTATCGGACGCGGAATCGGTTTCCGGGATACATCTCAGGATATGCTTGGTACGGTTCATCAACTTCCGGCAGGTCGTATCAGAGAACGTTTGTTTGATGTTGCTTCTACTCAGTTTGAAGACGGTAGTGCATATCATCAGTTCCAGCCTCTTACAAAACGCGGAAACGCTGATATAGGTTCTCAGTTTAATGATGATCCGTTGTGGCTCGTTCTGGGAGTCGGCGGGTATATCCGGGAGACCGGAGATATATCTTTCCTTGAACAGCAGGTTCCATTTGATAATAATGAGAAAAATACTGCAACTTTGTTTGAACATCTTAAGCGTTCATATCGCTATACAACAACGCATATCGGTCCTCACGGCCTGCCGCTTATAGGCCGCGCAGACTGGAACGACTGTTTAAACTTGAACTGTTTCAGTACGGATCCAAATGATTCTTTTCAGACATGTACAAATAAAGACGGAACGAATGCCGAGTCTGTTATGATTGCAGAAATGTTCGTCTATATTACACCTGATTATGCAGCGATGTGTCGTCTTCTGGGAAATGAGTCCGAGGCGGAATTTGCGGAAGGCGCAGCAAAGAAGATGGAAGCGCAAATATGCAAAACCGGCTGGGACGGTGAATGGTATATCAGAGCATACGATGATGCAGGACGAAAGATCGGGTCACATGAATGTAATGATGGAAAGATATTCATTGAGTCACAGGGTATTGGTACAATGGCGCAGATTGGAGCTGACAAAGGATATCCGTGTAAAGCTCTTGATAGTGTTAAAAAGTACCTTGACTCTAAGTACGGTATCGTTATTCTTTTTCCCGCATATAGAGAATATCACATTGAACTTGGAGAAGTTTCGTCATATCCTCCGGGGTATAAGGAGAATGGCGGTATTTTCTGTCATAACAATCCCTGGATAATTATTGGTGAGGTATGTTCGGGGCGTCCGCAGGATGCTTTTGAACATTATAAAAAGATTGCACCTGCATATCTGGAAGATATCAGTGATATTCACCGTACAGAGCCGTATGTCTATGCACAGATGATTGCAGGCAAGGAAGCCGGGCGATTTGGAGAAGCGAAGAACAGCTGGCTCACGGGAACAGCATCATGGAACTTTGTTGCGCTTTCTCAGTATTTGTGCGGAATAAGACCTGCATATGACGGTCTTATTGTTGAACCCAGACTGCCATCCCATATAAAGAATGCGGAAATCTGTCGTAAATTCAGAGGTGTGACATATCATATTACTGTCAGGAATATAAAAAATAATGGGAAAGTAACGCTTTCTGTAAAGCAGGGGGGCAAAGCAGAGGGTACTCTGGTTAAGGCAGATCCAGAAACTAAAGACATATATGTTACTGCAGAAATAAAATAAATAAATAGCAAAATAAGGAGGAAGAAGACACAGGTTAAAAAATCTGTGTCTTCTTTTTTTGTTCATGCAGAGAATCTAATCCCTGCATGCGTCGGGGCTGGTGATTTTCGTATTCTTTGATTTTTTTGTGACGATATCTATTTTTTCAAATACTATTCTCAGTTTTCCATCAATTTTTTTTTAATTCGTTTCGACGGTTTCCGGTCAGTCCTATGTTAGTTTTTTTATTCAGATCGTTTGTGAAAGAAGTCCTGAAATACTGAATGCTCTGTCACCTATTTTTTCTATCTGGCGGACCATGTCAATATACAGAAGTTCTGCCTTGACGTCGGCTCCGCTTTCGAGCCGCTTGCGTGCTGTCTTTTTGAGATTTTTACGGAATAAGTCAATCTGGCCTTCGATTTCATTTGCCATAGCAAGTTTCTCCATATCAAGATGTTTATTGATGTTTATGTGGATAAACTGAAGGAACTGCCGGGCGAGTTCAACATACGGGATAAGCCGCTCCATATCTTCCTGTGGAAATTTCATTTTTTTCTCTATACTGCGCTGAAGAAGCAGACCTATACTCAGACAGTCGTCCGTCATCAATTCAAGTTCATCGACGACCTGCAGCATGATGGAAAGATTATTAAGCTGCTTTTCGTTTACAGGCAGATGTTCACATCGAATGATATAACGGGATAACTGAATATGCATTTCGTCGGCATAATTTTCTGCCTGAGACAGCGGGCCTATATGTTCGTCAATAAATGTCTGTGAGCGGTTGCTGAATCCCATCTGAATTCGGTCAAACATACCAGTTACAACATCTGTCATATCAGTTATTTCTTTTTCTGCACGAATAATTCCTGCCGTTGCGTTTTCCTTGATACCTGTAAATTCTAAGTGGTATTCCTGCGGTGTTTCGTCATTTTTTGGTTTTATGATTTTTTCTGTCAGTGCTGCAATTTGGTTTACAAACGGTACAAAGATAAGCGATGTGGTAATATTAAACATCGTATGAAGCATGGCAATGTGGTAGGTAATATTGCTTTCGATCGAACCAGGAACAATCCAGTCTACAAGAGCAAGAAAAGGATGGAAGAAAATAAGCGCAAGGGCAACACCTGAAACGTTAAAAAGGACATGTACCAGACACGTACGTTTTGCATTTACGTTTGTACCGATTGATGCAAGTATTGAATCGACTGTTGACCCTATATTACTGCCCAGTACCATTGCACAGGCAAAATCCCATGTAAGCAGTTTATTGTACGCCATTGTAAGAATTATGGCTGTCAATGCACTCGATGAGTGTATAATGGCTGTAATGACAATTCCTGTAAGGACGCCGATTGCTATTGCAAGTGTACCGCTGTTTTGAAAATGCATAAGAAATAACAGACTGTCTGAATTTTTCAGGGTGATCGTTTTCGACAGCATGCTAAGCCCTATAAAAAGAATACCGAATCCCATGACAGCTTCAC
This sequence comes from Treponema sp., assembly GCA_041669845.1. Lineage (GTDB taxonomy): Bacteria > Spirochaetota > Spirochaetia > Treponematales > Treponemataceae > Treponema_D. The sequence continues at coordinate 13,824 of JBAYAJ010000015.1, read as the reverse complement.
CCAGATTTTCTTTGTGGAGTTTTTTGATTGCGGTGAGAAGATATCCGAAGCCTACAATTGGAACTGCAAAAGAAGCTATATTGAAATTAAAACCGAAAAGAGCAACAATCCATGCGGTGACAGTCGTTCCAATGTTTGCGCCGAAAATTACTCCAATAGACTGTGTCAATGAAATCAGTCCGGCATTAACAAATGTAACAACCATGACAGTTGTTGCTCCTGACGACTGTATAATCATAGTAATCACAAGACCTGTCAGCATAGCAGTGAATCTGTTGCCGGTCATAAAACCAAGTGCACGTTGCAGATTTTCTCCGGCACTTTTCTGGATGCCGTCACTCATTAATTTCATGCCGTACAGGAGGAATCCCAGACTTCCGAAAAGCTGTAAAATTGTATTAACGATATTCACCACTACATAATACATGAAAACAGGTATCCTTTTCAAGGAAGAAGAAAATTGATAGAATAAAAATAGGGTAACAGATTGATGAAATATGAAAAATACCGGATATTGATATATGCCACGATTGCAGGCGCCTGCAGCCTCTTTTTATCCTGTGGGCGGCAGAAGTCGGAGAATATTTCCTCAGATGCTCCTGTTGTTCTGTCTGTAAAATCAGCAGGGCAGGATGTATCTGAACTAAAGCTGCAAACCCAGACATGGCATGTATCCGATGACTGTATTTGTATTTTATTCGGTTATGGGTATAATGACGCGGCTTTTGTCCATACTATGACTACCGAATTATACAAAAAGTACGGGGCTGCTGAGAATGGAGGGCTTATTCTTTCTCTTATTTTTCCCGACAGTTTTAGACACGGTACAAAATCAATTGCTGCGGAGTTACCATTATACATGGACAACAAGAATGTGCGGGGTATAATTCTTCTCGGTGCGCCAGAGAATACTAACTATGGTATAGCGCATCTGCAGGATAAATATAATGGGATTCCTTCATTCCCTGTTTTTTCATTTTTTTCTCAGGATGATGTACTTGGAATGGAGGGGACTGCCGATTTTGTGCTTGATAAGGCGCAGGAAGCCGATATTGATGGTGCCGTGAAAGATGAATCACAGCAACTTTATGTAAAAGAAGTTCCTGATATGATCAGACGGTCAATAAAATATATGATCGCACTTGATGCGCCTCTTCCAAAAAATAAAGATTTATATATGCATTTAAAAAATATCGTCGGCAAGGTAAAGGTCAGTCACTATGTTGATCCGGAATCGGGTTTACAGTCCGTGAATCATTTTGTGATGAATTAATGAAAGATGATAACACTTAAGCAGAGTGAACATAACCTGATTGGTTCGGAAAAAGATATAGCCGATCTTGCAGTAAAGAAAAGTGCACATATACTTGTTATTTCCGATTCGCATGGACAGCGGGATTTATTTCGCTGTATAGTAAAGAAAATGGGGCCGTTGTGCGATGCTCTTGTATTCTGTGGTGACGGCGTGGGCGACTTTGTTTCATGTATGAATAATGCGGCTTCTGATAAAATATATGCAGCATCCGTACCTCCTGTTGTGGCTTTTGTTGAAGGTAACGGTGATTCCGACAGGTTCCCCGTATGTTTTAATCCTGGAGAAAAGAAAGACGATTCTGTTTATCACGAGTTAGCGATTCCCCGCCGGCAGATTTTTTCTGCGTCCGGGCATACAATTTATGTTGTCCACGGTCATGAGCAGGGTGTATATTACGGAATAGAATTACTTAAAAAGGAAGCAGAAACAGAGGGGGCTGATATTGTCCTTTACGGCCATACACATATTGCTGATGAAACAAGAGGCAATGTATATATGGTCAACCCGGGGAGTCCCTCTCATCCGCGGGCTGGAACGCCATCTTCATTTGCCGTACTTGAACTTGACGGTTTGAACATAAATACAGTCTTTTATCATATTGCAGGGACTTTACAGGGACTACAGTTCATTCCTTTTTTACCCAGAAAAACATATTTGTGGAATTAATCAGTATACTGTTTCGGAAAAACAGGTGGAATATGACCGTTCTTTTATCGGAAATTTTCTGCAAATGTAAATCCGTAATAGTCGTGACCGGGATATACGATAGTATCAGGGTGAATAATTCCTTTAAGCATGACCAGACTGCGTATTATTTCATTTTCGTCGCCACCCAGGTCTGTCCGTCCGTAACTGTGGTAGAAAACTGTATCACCTGAAATAAGTTCTTTTTGGACTGCATTGTACAGGCATACAGAGCCTTTTGAATGTCCTGGTGTGTGAATGACTTTCCATTGTGAAAGAACAGTTTTTATTTCTTTTTCATAATTTCCTGTGAATACGGTATTAAGCAGTTCGTTTCCTGATACAGTGAGGTCCGCTGCCGGAATGTGTTGTAATGCAGGCAAAAGCTGTTCAAGTCCCATTGTTTTAAGCGCTGCAATTTGTGATGGAATTGTTGTGCTGCCAAGAGCAGCTGCATCATCTTTGTGAATCACTATTCTGCATTCCGGGTAGACATTTTTAAGGACGGGTAGTCCTGTAATATGATCAAAATGTCCGTGGGTTATGAATATACCTATGGGACTTTTTTGATGTTCCCTGAGCCAATCCGTAATTTTTGTTTCGTCATGCGTAAAAGTACATGCAGCAGGATCAACAATGATAACGGCATGCCCTGCAAGCGGAATGATATATGTATTTACACCGAGAGGGCCGGTTTGTAGACTGGTAATAGTTTCCATAGTTTTAATTTACTAAAAAAGAACAGAGATGTTGCTGCCCCATAAGTTTTTCGTATGGGGCAGCGGTAAAATCTTTTTATAGAATTTCTGGGCCTGCTCAGACTAGATAGCTGCTGTTTTTTTCGGTGGAGGCCGGAACTTCACTTTCTTCAGCCGGGACATGAGAAGGTGTTGTGAAAGGTTCTTTGTCTGCTGCGGCTTTTTCCGCAGCCGCATATGCCTTGGCATCTTCTGCAGCAATTTGTGGGTCTCCGGAACGACTTCCTGAGGATAGTATTTCCACCTTATCTGCGGTACTTTCTTCAGGATCATCAGCTTCATCGTCCTTTTGCCGGGAATAGCTGACTGCCAGTTTACGTCCGCGGTAGTCGTAACCGTTGAGTGCTGTGATAGCTTTCTCTGTGTCATCCTTGAAAAGCTGTACAAAAGAATAGTTTGCAAGTACACGTATATCTCCAATTCTGTCGCGGTCAAGTCCGGCTATGCTTACAAGAAGGCCTACAAGATCACGTGGATATACGCGGCGGTTCCGTCCGATGCTGATGAATATCGTTGCTGCAAGAGATTCATCTATCTGAACGCGCGGGCGGGGTGTGTGTTCCTCGTTATGTGTTTCATCTATTGCAGGTATGTCTGCAGTACGAATCTCTTTCTGCTGTTTTGTATCGCGGCTGCGATCATTGCGGTTGTGGTCGTGTGCCGGATTGCGTTCTTTCCAACTATTGTCACGTGGAGTGTGTTCGCTGCGTCCGGTTGTCTGGTGTGCCCGATACCGTCCCTGCATTTCTTTTACGAGAAAAGCTGAAACATACATACGTTTCGAAAATGGAATTGTTTTTTTGAATACTTTTTTGAGATCATTAAGAAGATCAGGATTTTCCTCGGTCATTACTTTATTCAAAGCATCTTTAAGAAAAGATGCCGCCTGTTCCAGATCTACTTCTGACTCATGATTGAATGACATATACATTACTCCTCTAAAAAAAATCACAAGAGCTTTGCTGCAAAACCAGAACCTGTTTTTTGAAAACCCGTACGTTCAAGCATCGGTATAAGTGAATCAGGTATGATTGTATTTGCAGTCAAAACATACTGCCTGCCGCGTTTTTGAAGATCAGAGAGACACATGGAAAATAGTTCACTCCCTATACCCAAACCCCGGTAGGCTTCAGGCACGAAAAAACTTGTTAATACAGCTGTTTTTCCGGCATGGGACAAAATTGGCGCTGCCGTGATACATCCGGCAAAATCGCCGGTCAAAGTCCGGCATACAAAACCTGTCTGGCTGGCAGAATCGCCGTATTCAAAAAGATGCTGCCATAACACGGAAACAGCATCTTTGATTTCCTGCGGCCAGTTGCAATCAGGATCAAGCGCTTCTGCAGAACATAGAATGATATCCCTGTCCTTAACAGGATCATATTCTTGAAAAATGAAGTCATTGTGTACGAGATCGTCGCTTTCTTCGGGCGTCTGATCAAGCTTTTCAAGGCCCCAGTTTTCACGCAGACCGTTATACCATCCACCGATAAATGAACGCATCCTTTCTCTACGGAACTGATGCCATATTTTTTCGACTTCAGGAAACTCTTTTAAAACATTTTTAAAATTTCTGAATACCCCCCTTCCTGAATGCAGTACGTTCTGCAGCTCATCACGGGCAAGTGGTGCATGAAGTTGATTAACAAAATCTTCACGAAGTCTGAAACCTGCCGCAGAATTCCATTCGGGTAATGCATAATTATGTTCTTCGTCGTCACCTGCTGATAATGCATTTATAAGCATACCTGTTTCTGCCTGTACCAGAAATTTTTGTTCCTGATTTTCAAGAGCGGACATGATAGCATTTAGCAGTTCATCAGTCAGAACGAATGTCATATGGTTATTTTTCGAGTTCTTCCCGTTTGCAGATTACCGCACTGATAAGCCCGTATTCCTGCGCTTCTCCTGCGTCGAGCCAGTGGTCGCGGTCTGTATCTTTTGCAACCTGATCAACAGGTTTTCCTGTTTCATTTGAAATAATCTGATTGAGTTTTGCATGGGTTTTTGCAAGTTCTTTTGCATGAATTTCTATATCAGTTGCAACACCTTTCATTCCACTCATCGGCTGGTGAATGAGATAATGGCTGTTTGGAAGTCCAATACGCCGTTCTTTCGGGACTGCAAGGAGAACAAGTGTTGCGGCACTTGCAATAAGACCCATCCCTATAAGTAAGACTGGAGCTTTAATGAACCGGATCATATCGAAAATTGCAAAACCTGCATCTACATCACCTCCCGGAGAGTCAATATACATATAGATGTTTTTTTCACTACTGTCCGCCTCAAGAACGAGCAGCTGACGGACTATCTTATCAGCAAGATCTTTATTAATTTCACCGGAAAGAATAATTTGACGTGTTTTGAGAAATTTCTCTGTGAGCGGGTCAGGCATCTCCGGCATTTTTTTCTTTTCTTCATCTTCATCATCACACAATGGTGATTGATAACTGTTTTTCATGTGTGCTCCGTGGAAAAATAACAATAATTTACTATAATAATACTAAAAGAAAGGCCGTTTAGCAAGACAAAGAGGGGAACTCCATTAAAATAACGCACCTTAATTTAAAGTCCTGTCTGTTTTGCCTCTTTCCATAATCGTTCTTCATCACCAAGGTGGTCCCCGTTCATGGGAATACCAGCTTCGTTCATATGCTGCTCCACATAGGAAAAACGCCGGTAGAATTTCCGGTTAGATCTGGCCATTGCCGTTTCCGGATCGATACCCAGATGACGCATGTAGTTGATTACCGCAAAAAGCAGATCTCCGAATTCTTCCTCAAGATGAAGTTGGGCTGCATCAACAGCTGGAGTTGAATATTTTGTAAGAGGAACTGCTTCACTTTTCGTCTCTGTCAATATTTTTTTTACATTTTTTTCAGCTTCCTGTACTTCGGAGAATTCTTCCTGTACTTTTGCTGCAACAGGCTCTGTCGTTTTCCAGTCAAATCCTTTTTTTCCAGCCTTTTTCTGCATTTTGTAAGCACGAAGCAGCGGTGGAAATCCTTCGGGGACTTCGTCAAGTATCGATGATCCTCCTTTTCGTCCTTCTATATTTTCCTTGATTTTATCCCACTGGCTGATTACTTCGCTGCTTGTTCTGATTTCGCTGGTCATGCAGGAACTTCCTTCGCTCTGTTTGAAGACATGCGGATGACGGCGGATAAGTTTGCCGGTAAGTTCATTAAGTACATCTGCTACAGTAAAATCCTTATTCTGTTCATACATATACGCAATAAGTGATGCATTAAGGATGACATCTCCCAGTTCTTCCTTTACATGAGATGCGTCCTGCATTGTGATTGCGTCACATGCCTCAAAAACTTCTTCTATCAAATCACTCCGCATTGAGAGAGGCGTCTGATCCCGGTCCCACGGACAGCCGTATGGAGCTCGAAGTGTCCGGATCGTTTCGTATAGCTGTTTAAATGCAGCTGCCGTGTCCGTTGAAGAAACATTGCTTTGGATAGGAGTTTTGTTACTCATAATGCGTCTCCTGCGTATAATTTAGTTTTAGTCTGCTGAAACTTTTTTCTTTCCCCATTCAGGAATAAGGCGGTTCGGATCTGACGAGAGGAGTACTTTTGCGAACAGTTGTGCCGCCTGTGGAAAAACCTGACTAAGTACAATCTTTTCGTCCTGTGTAAACGGCGCAAGTACATAGTCTGCAATTTCCCTATTGTCAGGACGCCCGATGCCGAATCGCAGCCTCCAGAAGTCTGACGTGCCAAGGGCAGTTTTAGTAGAACGAAGACCATTATGACCGCCAAGTCCTCCGGACCATTTCAGACTTACTGTTCCGAGCGGAAGTTCCAGTTCATCATGTACAACCAGTACATTTTCCGGTCTGAGTTTATAGAAATTGACAAGTTCGATAATACTGTCTCCCGAGAGATTCATATAAGTTTCCGGCTTCAGAAAATAAATTTTTTCGGGAGCGTTTTTCGGAACAGATACAACAGTAGTATCTTTCTTTATCCAGAGGTTGTACTGCCGGGCCCATTCTGCAAACATTCCGGTATCAACTGTGGTATATAGACCTTTGAATTTTGACTGCCATGAAAGTTTGTCTGCAAACGGCAGAGCATCTGCAAAAAGCCATCCGGTATTATGCCGTGTCAGAGCATATTCATGTCCGTAATTACCCAGAAAAGCAGCGAGTTGAATCATGCACAAAGTATACCATAAATATCCGAATATCAAAAGACAGTGTATAAAAACTTGACGAGAAGAATATTGTAGCGTAAATTCCAATATGGTTTAGACGTGAGAGATAGAGAAATAACGGTAAATAGGAGTTGCAGCGTATGTCAACAGTTTTCTGGGGATTGTTTATACCGTTTTTAGGGACGATGCTTGGAGCGTCATGTGTTTTTTTTATGCGGCGTGAATTAAACGAGACAGTTCAACGTGTTTTTATGGGGTTTGCTGCAGGTGTTATGACAGCAGCTTCCGTGTGGTCGCTCCTTATTCCTTCAATGAATATATCCAGGGGAATGCAAAGATTTGTTTTTTTCCCTGCGTTAACTGGTTTTGCGTGTGGTGTTTTCTTTTTATTTGTTCTTGATAAAACGGTTCCGCATGTTCATGCAGCCGCAAGAAATCCGGAAGGACCGAATACAAAGCTGAGTAGAACAGTCATGCTTGTCTTTGCCGCTACACTGCATAATATTCCGGAAGGAATGGCAGTAGGTGTTTTGTTTTCAGGTATGGTCAGTGGAAATACGCAGATTTCAGCTGCTGCAGCATTTGCCCTTTCCATTGGAATTGCTGTTCAGAATTTTCCGGAGGGAGCGATTATTTCTATGCCTCTTAGAACAGAAGGTAACGGCAGACTTAAATCTTTCTGGTACAGTATACTGTCGGGTATTGTGGAACCTGCTGCCGCTGTACTTACTATTCTTCTTACTACTATTATTCCTGATGTTCTGCCTTATTTCCTTTCTTTTGCTGCAGGTGCTGTGATATACGTCGTTGTCGAGGAACTTATACCAGAAGCGGCACGTGATGAGAAGACCGATGCCTGTACAATCAGTTTTGCTGCCGGTTTTGCTTTTATGATGGTGCTTGATGCGGCACTTATATAAAGAATTTATCAGATAGTAGAAACTTTGTTTACAAATTCCGGTTAATGTGCTAGCTTTTCCGTATGATAAATGAAGAAGATGCAACTGGGCGTATTCTGTATGAAGACGCCGATCATAAATTTATATGGCTTGGTACCGACAGCAAAAACCGAAAAAGTGAGATACAGACGATGCAGTATCTCATTATCGATCATAACAGGGGAATCCTTCTTGATCCGGGCGGAGTACATATATTTTCGCGCGTTGTGGCTTCTGTAAGCAGATATATCTCTATCGACAATATAGATACTATTTTTTATTCACATCAGGATCCTGACGTTTCTTCCGGTATTGCCCTGTGGCTCGGCGTGACTAAGGCAAAAGTATATATCTCTGCTTTGTGGATACGCTTTCTTCCTCATTTTGGTATCGTTGATTCCTCCAGAGTTATACCGATTGAAGACAAAGGTTCAAGACTTACACTTGAGTCAGGCGCGGTGCTCGATTTTATTCCGGCCCATTTTATGCATTCTCCGGGGCAGTTCAATCTTTACGATACCCGTTCCCGGATTCTTTTCTCCGGTGATATAGGAGCCGCGGTTTTTAACAATGGTGATGATGTATTGTTTGTAGAGGATTTTAGGAAACATATACCACTCATAGAAGGGTTCCATAAGAGATATATGGCATCAAACGTAATTGTAAAGAAATGGTGTGAGCGTGTCAGAAAAATTAATCCTGATATCATTGCACCTCAGCATGGTGCAATTTATAAGGGTGCTGCAGTTCATGAATTTCTTGACTGGCTTTCGCAGCTGAAATGCGGAATTGATCTGATTGATTAGATAAGGATGGATTATGGCTGCAGATAAACAAATTGAAAACTATGAAGATGCAATCGCGGAACTTGCAGTCGGCTATAATAAAAGTATAACGCTTACTTCTGTAACTATCAGTTCTTTAAAAATTCTGGACGAAGCGATGGAACAGGTACAGAATGGTCTTAGTTCAATTGTGAGTGCTTTTGAGGAAATGCAGGCAGGCAGCGCAAGTACGTCCGCTAATACCGGCCGGATTGATTCAATGATGGACAATATCCTGTCTGAAAACGACCGGATGCGGCAGGAAATTACAGACCGTGTTACGGAGATAAAATCGACTTCACAGAATGCAAGTACACTTTCCGAATTATTCAGGGAACTTGAGGAACAGACGAAAAAGGTTGCCAGCGTTACGGGATCAATTCAGGAAGTTGCTGATATGACCAACGTACTGGCGATCAATGCCTCTATAGAGGCTGCCCATGCCGGCAGTTTTGGGGCTGGTTTCAGGATTATTGCGGACGAAGTACGGAAACTTGCGACACAGACTGGTTCTTTTGCTCATGAAATAACAGACAGTATCAATAATTTTAAGACGACTGTAGACAAAATCAATACACAGATGAACGAATTTACGCTGCTCCTGTCAAGGTTTAACACGTCATTCGGTGCGGTTCTTTCAAATTTTAATAATAATGCCAATGTTATTGATCAATCGGGTAAGTCACTCTCCGAGATAACTGTTTCAATACGAGAGGAGGCGGAGGCGTTGAGCGAGGGCCTTCGGTCTCTTGAAAAGGTAAACAGTTCAATGAAGGATACACATACTATTCTTGGTGTCATACAGTCAAGCCACGAATTTCTTAATGACCTTCTTGCAAAATCGGATCGTGCATAAAGGAGTGATATCCGGAAAAATCTGTTCTGGACATTTTTAAAGTGGAACCCGGCAGGCAGTCCTGTACGTGAGACTTTCAGGACTGCTTCTTCCTGCTTTTTTATCTGATATTAAATGTGTTGATTCCCTTCCATACGGCAGATGCTCCGAGTTCATGTTCAATTGCAAGCAGCCTGTTGTATTTTGCTACCCGTTCACTGCGGGATGGTGCACCTGTCTTTATCTGTCCGGCGTTGAGCGCAACTGCAAGGTCTGCTATCGTTGTGTCTTCCGTTTCACCGGACCGGTGCGATATCACCGCCGTATACCCTGCTTTCTGTGCAGTCTGTACGGCTTCGATAGTTTCCGTCAACGATCCGATTTGATTCAGTTTTATCAGGATTGAATTACCCGCTCCCTGGCTTATACCTTTTGAAAGCCGGGCGGTATTTGTAACAAAAAGATCGTCGCCGACTAGTTGTATTTTATTTCCAAGACGGGATGTAAGTTCCTTCCAGCCGTCCCAGTCTTCCTCTGCAAGACCGTCCTCGATTGAAATGATCGGATACTTTGCTGCCAGTTTTTCCCAGAAATTAATAAGTTCTTCCGTAGACATCCGTTTCTGTTTTTTAGGCAGAAAATACGAACCGTCTTTCTCATACCATTCGCTGGAAGCCGGATCCATGGCGATCCTGAACTGGTCTCCTGCATGGTAACCGGCTTTCTCGACTGCTTCCAGAATAGCAGCAACCGCGTCTTCGTCATCTTTCAGGTTCGGCGCAAATCCGCCTTCATCACCGACTGCTGTTGAAAGTCCCCGTCCGTCAAGCACTTTTTTGAGACTGTGAAATACTTCTGCACACCAGCGGAGTCCCTCCCTAAAAGATGGAGCGCCGACCGGCATAACCATGAACTCCTGAATATCAACATTATTTGAAGCATGTGCTCCTCCGTTCAGAATATTCATCATAGGCACCGGAAGCGTACGGGCAGCGGCTCCGCCGATGTACCTGTACAGCGGTATTCCCACCGACGCTGCGGCCGCTTTTGCAGCTGCAAGCGATACCGCAAGGACTGCATTTGCACCAAGTTTTGCCTTGTTCGGCGTGCCGTCAAGAGCGATCATAGTCCGGTCCAGTTCTGCCTGCTCCCGGGCATCCATTCCTTTTAGTTCATCGGCTATTACGGTATTTACATTTTCAACGGCCTTCAGGACACCTTTTCCCTGATATCTGAATTTATCTCCGTCACGAAGTTCTACGGCTTCAAACGTTCCTGTTGAGGCACCAGAAGGCACCGCAGCTGTTCCCGTTGAACCGTCTGCAAGTGTAACCTGGGCCTGTACGGTCGGATTACCGCGTGAATCAAGAATCTCCATAGCTGTAATATTTTCGATATTATAATCTTTCTGCATATAAAACCTCCACCTATAATATACTGCGTATTTCAGAGAATTTCATATTAAAATTGTAGAGAATTATATCAAAAGAAAGAGCCTTCCTGTATCCGCCGTGGCTGTCGCCGCTGCAGCAGACGGTGTGTTTATTCCTGCAGTTCCTTTTCCATTTTTTTTACAGTATCGTACAGCTGTCTGTTTACAGGTATCGGAAGACCGTACTGGCGCGCCCTCCGTATAACTGTCCCTGCAAAAAGCTCAACTTCCGTTTTCCGCCCTGCAAGCCCGTCCTGCCGCATGGAAGGCATACCTGCAGGATTCAGCGTATCAATGAGTGTAACGTACTCTTCCAGATCTTTTTCTGTAAGCCCTGTTTTCTCTTTTTCAGACAGAGCAACGACTTCCCTCATGGCAGCCTTCATCATGTTCCTTGCGGGGCCGTCTTTCTGTACCGTTGCAAACGTTCCCTTTGTTACCATAACGACCTGATTTACGCCGACATTGAGCATCCATTTGCTCCACATGCGGTGTATAATATCTGTTTCGATTTTATAGGGGAGTGAAGCGCGGTCGAACAGTTCTGCAGTATCTTTCAGAAGAGGTGTGTTTGCACTAAGATCTGCCGGCAGACCAATGCGGAGTTCTCCCTTGTGTTCGTATTCAAGCCTGTTGCCTGTTCTGAGTGCGTCCATTCCCTGAGCGATGCAGTATATAAGGTGTTCTTTTCCGAACGCCGCTGCAATGATTTCTTCGCTCGATATACCGTTTAAAAGCGAGATGATGATTGTATTTTTTCCGACATGACCGCGTGCTGTCGTAATTGCACTGTCAAGTGCCGTTCCTTTTACTGCGAAGATCAGCAGGTCAGGGGGTGCAGCCTGTTCAGTACAGTTTTTTACCGTGAAGGCGCATTTTCTGCCGTTGCAGTAAACCCCTGCAGACCGGTACTTTTCGACCCGGCTCCTGTCGGCAAGAAAAGTTACATTCCGCACACCAAGTGCCTTGGTAAGAATATCCCCATACAGAATGCCGAGTGCCCCCATGCCTATAAGTGAAACAGATTCAATCATACTAATCAGCCTCTTATTTGTATTATAGGGATTGTACCACTATTTTCCTAGTTTTTCCGGAGCAGTTTTATTATGAAGCAGAGGAAGAAAATAACCGCATTTACCAGAACGATTGAAGCTCCCGATGCGGCTCCTGCATAATATGAAAGCGCAAGACCTGCAATTCCTGAAACAAGCGAAATAAGGACAGAAAATTCAAGATATTTTCTGCTTCCCGAGCTTATCATTCTGGCTGCCGCAGCCGGAAGCACAAGCAGTGAATTGATGACAAGCAGCCCTGTCCACTGGATCGAAAGAGCAACAACAGCCGCAGTTGCAAGCGAGAACAGCTGCTCAACGGCAAATACGTGGATACCGCGGCTGCGGGCAAATACTGGATGCAGGTTTACAAGAAGCATTTTATTATAAAAGAAAAACCAGATAACGATGAGTATACCAGCAGCAGCATAAAGCATAAAAATTTCATACGGACGGATGCTCAGAATATCACCGACGAGATACCTCTGATATTTACTGAAATTCCCGCCGGCGCTGAGCAGTACAACTCCGAGAGCAACGGCAGTCGATGAAAAGACTCCGATGATTGTATCAGATGATGCAGATCCTCTGTTTTTTACCGCAATAATCGCAAAACCTAGTCCCATACTGAATGCCACCACTGCAGCTGTCGGATCTTTTATACCAAGCAGAACGCCGATTGCAATACCGGTAAGTGCAGAATGCCCGATTGCGTCACTGAAAAATGCCATTTTATTTGAAACAACAAAACTCCCCAGAATCCCGAATAATGGACCTGCAGCAAGAAGTGCAAGGAATGCATTTTTCATAAAGTCGGGCTGCAGCCATTCAAACGGCAGAATTATGCCGATAAAATCGTAAATATGCTGCATCATTGTACTCCATCCGGCGGATCCTGTATGACTGTATCAATATGTCCGAATGTCCGGATGAACGGTTTTGAGTTGTACACTTCGGTTACCGTTCCCGATGCCGCAACTCCGCGCTCTATAAGGACGACACGGTCAGCATGGCGGGCAACAAGATCCAGATCGTGGCTTACGAGCAGAATCGTCGTGTCATAATTTTTCCTGAGCGATGAAACAAGCTGGTAAAAAAGTTCAAGCCCTGTTCTGTCAACTCCTGACACCGGTTCGTCAAGCAGAAGAATATCAGGCACCGGATGAATTGCGAGTGCAAGCATGACTCGCTGTATTTCTCCTCCGGAAAGATCGCCGACCCTTCGTAATGCAAGTCCTTCAGCGTGGACAGAGGCCAGCACACCCTGAATCATTTCTTTATCGGATTTTCTGCGGTGAAACCATACAGGATATCTTGAAAGACACGACAGAATAAGATCGCCGACGTTTACAGGGCTGCCCTGTTCTGTCGAAAGCGACTGGGGAACATACCCAAAACGCGGATGATTCGTCGGAGTTTTGTTTTCTCCTTCAAAAATTATAGAACCTGTGTGCGGTACAACGTCAAGCAGTGCTTTTAAAAGCGTTGATTTTCCCGCACCGTTGCGTCCTACAACGGCAGTCAGCTCCCTGCAGTGGAGGTGGAGATTAACATTGTCGAGTATCTGCGTATTTCCGGCTTTTACTGAAAGTCCGGAAATACGCGTACAGCAGACATGCTTAAGTCCGAGCGGGCAGCTCATTTTCTCTGTTTCCCGGAACCTGACAGTGCCTTCTGCAGCATTGCGGCGTTCTGCTTCATTGAATTAATGTACGAATCTTTGTCGAGGGAACCGGTAACACACGGATCAAGCTCATATACGGTAAGTCCTGTTTCCCTGGAAATGACTTCAGCAGCAGAAGACGAATACTGTGGTTCT
>JBAYAJ010000014.1:0-25626 GCA_041669845.1 Treponema sp. | reverse complement strand
GATGACCGTGTTCACGCATGATACTCTTATATTTAGCCGGATCTTTTACAAGATCAGGATCCATGACCTGTGAATTAAGTTCGTCAAAACGAGTTTTACAGTCTTCCAGCTTTTTTAGTAAATTCATATTTATTTATAGTATAGTAGATGGAAGAAAATATCAATTGCAGCAATTTTGAAACACGTACGGATCAACGTAAACATCAGCATCCGCTGATTAAATCGTTATTATTTAATCAGCGGAACATTTTTAAAGATGCAGCAGTGCTTTTGCAATTCCAAAATAGATGAGCAGACCTGTAATATCGACTATCGTGGTCAGTGCCGGACTTGCAATAAGTGCAGGGTCAAGTTTGAATGCCGAAGAAATGAGCGGTAGAATCGCTCCGATTATTGTCGCGGAGACTACCTGAACGGCAAGTGCAAGACCTATGACGAGACCTATCTGAGAAAGTGAGAGTACTGCCGGTATAGCAGTACTTCCGCTCGTGAGCTCAACGCGTAGAAAGGCAATGACACCCAGAACGATACCAAGCATAAGCGAAATGCGCAGTTCTTTCCAGATAACACGGAATATATCGCGGGGTTCTACTTCTTTGAGAGCGATTGCGCGTACAATGACTGTTGCCGACTGACTGCCTGTATTTCCTCCCATATCTGTAAGCATCGGCATGTAGAATGTAAGCAGCATAAGCTTTGAAAGCGTATTTTGATACGACTGGAGCACAGCTCCTGACACGAAGTCGAAGAATGCAAGAATAATCAGCCAGATTACTCGACGCGAAAACTGTGTTATGGCGGGAGTCTGAAGATACGACGTGTCCTGATGTTTTCCGGTGATTGCCATGAACCGCTCCATGTCCTCTGTACGTTCCTCTTCGACTACATCCATAGCGTCATCATGAGTAATAATGCCTATAAGTGATCCTGCATCGTCTACAACCGGCAGTACGATAAGTCCGTACTTAGTAATCTTGTATAATGCTTCCTCTCTGTCTGTTTCGGCTGTGATTTCGGCAACAAGCGGTTTTTTTATAGATTCAAGTGCGGCCGTCGGTTTTGCAAGTATAAGGTCTTCCAGCGTAATGTAGCCGCAGAGTTTTCGTTCTGTATCGAGTATAAAAATAATCGATACAGCTGCTTTTTGTGCCCCTTCAAGCCGTATACGGTTGATTGCCTGCTGGACTGTTAATAATCCGGGAAAGGCTATATAGTCTGTCGTCATGACGGAACCGGCTGTTCCTTCCGGGTATGACGACAATTCTTTTATTTCATCGCGTTCTTTTTTTGCAAGAAATGGAAGTACGGCATCAAGCTGGCTTTCAGGAATGGATTTTGCAAGATCTGCCCGTTCATCCGGCGGCAGCTTTTCGAGCAGTGTTGTAAGTTCCGACTGGCTCATAAGTTCCGCTATATCGGATTGAAGAATATCGGGCAGTTCACAGAAAATGTCTGCGGCGTCCTGTGAATCGATTTTTTCCAGCAGTTTATGGATTTCTTCCGGTTTGAGATCTGAAATCAGTTCAGCATCTTCTGTCGGGTGATGTGCAGAAAGAAAATTTGCAACATCCGCATACTTGTTTTCTTTTACAAGTGTCTCGATATCCGGAGCGAGAAGTTCGTTCATCATAATGGATCTCCTGTAGAATAAGGTATAACAGTACGCCATACAGGAGAACCTTTAGAAGAATACTGTCAGCTTATCCGGAGATATTCCAGGCGAAGATTCTGAAGGAGGTTCATGGTATGCACGTGAACTGTTATGTAATGGTCAGGTAACGGTACGGTACTACTGCCTGAACTGTCAGATTGGCCCATATAACCTCCATACTGAAAATACGCCGGCACAAATACAGTGCGGTTGATGAAAATGACTATAAACCTTTTTTTTGTGAAAGTCCATAGAAAACAGTAAGTTGCAGAAAATGGTTTTGTATGATAGTATAAAACCGTTGTCGTGCGGATTGTGGTCCCCCGGCAATTCTCTGGAGAGTCTCCGCTTTTACGTGGAGCGCCGAAGGTTTAAAGCACTGGTAGTTCCGGTGCCGATATCTCAGGCACAAAGGACAGAGCATGTAAAATGTTCTTATCTCTCTTTAGAGAGCCCGTGTACGGCAGAAGCCGGAATCCGGGCTCTTATTTTTTAACAGGAGTTTTCTCCTGCTTTTTCAAGGAGCATGCTGATGTTTTCAGCTGTCAACTCTCTTCTTAATTCTCTGGACGACAAAGTCTGGGGACTTTGGCTTATCATTCTGATTCTTGCAACGGGCATTATGCTCACGGTCAGACTCAGGGGTATGCAGTTTACAAAACTTGGACGCGCATTAAAATCCATCAGGCGTAAACCTGACGGAGAACACGGCGAAGTTTCCAGTCTGGGAGCACTGTGTACGGCTCTTTCCGCAACAATCGGAACGGGCAACATAGTAGGTGTTGCAACTGCTATAGTTGCCGGCGGTCCTGGTGCTATGTTCTGGATGTGGCTTGCGGCTTTGTTCGGCATGGCGACAAAATATGCGGAATGCCTTCTTGCGGTCCATTACCGCGAAGTTGCCGCAGATGGTCATATTCTGGGTGGTCCGTTCTATACAATAGAAAAAGGTATGGGAGCGAAATGGAAGTGGCTTGCAAAGATTTTTGCCGTGTTCGGAACAATGGTCGGTCTTTTCGGAATAGGAACTTTTACACAGGTAAACAGTATTTCGAACGCAGTCAATACTTTCTTTGATCCGGAAAATGCATGGACAGTAAACCTCTTCGGTAATACGTATTCGTGGACAGTTGTCATTGCTGGACTTTTTGTTGCAGTTTTTGCTGCACTCATTATTATCGGCGGCCTTAAGCGAATTTCGAAGGTTGCCCAGATTCTTGTTCCATTCATGGCCGTTATGTACGTTATTTTCGGCCTTATTGTTATTTTTACGCATTTTGCGGCTGTCCCGGCAGCGTTCAGTGAAATATTCAGGGATGCATTCGGTGCGCGTGCGGCAGCAGGCGGTGCTCTGGGAGCAATGTTTATTGCCATGCAGAAGGGAATTGCACGCGGAATATTTTCGAATGAAGCAGGACTTGGTTCTGCTCCTATTGCTGCGTCTGCGGCACAGGTAGCTGAACCTGTACAGCAGGGGCTTATTTCCATGACCGGTACGTTCTTTGATACAATCGTCATTTGTACACTTACAGGTCTTGTTATTGTAATCGGTGGAACATGGAATACCGGACTTCAGGGATATGCTGTTACGAATGCTGCGTTTATGAAGGGGCTTCCCATGATAAGTAATGTCATAGCATTCATTCTTATGATCTGTCTTGTATTGTTTGCATTTACGACTATTCTGGGATGGGATTATTACAGTGAACGCTGCATCGAATATCTTTCCGGCGGTAAAATGAATGTAGTCAAAGTGTACCGCTGGCTGTATATTGTCTGTGTATTTATCGGACCGTATATGACCATCAGTGCCGTATGGACGATTGCCGATATTGTGAACGGACTTATGGCGGTTCCGAATATTATTTCACTTATTGTTCTTTCAGGTGTTGTTGCAAAAATGACCAGGGATTATTTTAATAAGTATCCTGAGCTGTAATTACAGCTGCCCTTGAGACGGTTTCAGAGGTGTTGTATACTTCTCTCTGCAGCTGGCGCACAGACTGAAAAGCGTTTCAAGGGTACTTCATTCCTGTTTTATGTGTTTTTTTTATCCGAATCTGATATAATTTTATTCATGCAGATGGTTTAATACCCCTCACCTGGGTCGAGGTTGTTGATTATTCAGAAACGTCGGCGGAATTTTAAAATGAGAAATATGCGTAAAGAAATTCTTTTTATTTCTGCCTTGTTCGAAGGCTCGTTCTTTTTTACAGGATGTACATCATGTACCGGCATGCATCTTGATGTACTGTATCTTGTTCTGTTATGGGCTGGTGTACCAGTCGGTCTCTTCCTTTCGGACTGCATCTGGGCAGGTGACGATCCGGGCAGTTATATACCTGTATGGGAAGTTATAATCTGGTTTCTGCTTGTTGCTGCGGGTGCAGCCGCAGGTTATGTGAAACCTTTCTGTACTTTTTCCGGTTTTGCTTTTTCTGTTTTTATCCCGGTTGCAGGTATAATTCCTGTTACGGTAATTGTACATGTCTTGAAGAAACACCGGAAGTAACATCATTTTCTTGTAACGCTTCCGGTAAATCACTATACTGTTTTTCAGTATGTCCGGATTTTATGATTATTATGACGTCGCAGTTGTCGGCGCCGGTCATGCGGGAATAGAGGCATCTCTTGCCTGTGCCCGTATGGGACTAAAAACGCTCGTTATTACACAAACTATAGAATCGATCGGCCGCATGTCGTGTAATCCGTCGATAGGCGGTATTGCGAAAGGCAACATTGTGCGTGAAATAGACGCTCTTGGCGGAGAGATGGCAAAGCTTACCGATAAATCGCTTATTCAGTTCCGTCTGCTGAACAGCAGCAGAGGTCCTGCTGTTCAGGCACCGCGTGCACAGGCCGATAAAATCGTGTATTCACAGCTTTCTCGTAAAGTTCTTGAATCTACGCCGAATCTGTCTACACTTATGGATACCGTTGTAGATATTCTTACGACTGCAAGCACAACACCACTCCCGCCGCATTCGGACAGCGGAGCAGAAATGGGAACTATTCCCGGTGAAGCGCGGTGTGCAGGAATAACAGAAGCTGCTAAAAGCGGAATGCGGCAGAAAGTTACCGGCATTGTAACAGAACGCGGGCGCATCATTCCTGTACGTGCCGTTATACTTACGACGGGAACGTTTCTTGGAGGCCGTATTTTCATCGGGGAGTACGATGCGCCCTGCGGCCGGTTGGGTGAAGCAGCAGCGTTCGGCCTTACTTTATCGCTCAGGCATCTGGGGTTCACGACGGGAAGACTTAAGACAGGAACTCCGCCTCGTATATTAAAAAGTACGATAGACTTTACAAAACTTGAAATTCAACCGGGCGACGATAAAGTAATTCCGTTCTCATTTGATGATTCTGAAGTTTCCCGTCCACTTGTTCCGTGTCATATTGTGTATACGAACGAGGCAACTCATAAGATAATCCGCGACAATATCGGACGCTCACCGCTGTACAGCGGGAAGATTCACGGGATAGGTCCGCGGTACTGTCCGTCGATAGAAGACAAAGTGATGCGTTTTGCAGACCGTGAGCGCCATCAGATTTTTGTTGAACCGGAAGGGCTTGAAACCGAAGAAATCTATCTTAACGGACTTTCTTCGTCCCTGCCCGAATGCGTTCAGGATGCGTTTATGCGGACCATGCCGGGTTTTGAACATGCAGTTCCCAGCCGGCCCGGTTATGCCGTTGAATATGATTATGTTGAGCCTACGCAGCTGTTTCCGTCTCTTGAAACAAAGCGGGTTGCAGGACTCTTTGACGCCGGACAGATAAACGGCACGTCGGGTTATGAGGAAGCTGCCGGTCAGGGGCTTGTTGCAGGAATCAACGCAGGGTATTATGCCCGTGCGCATAAATCGCTCTGCGGCCCTCTTTGTCCCGCATCGGCAGAAATGGGCAGTTCTCCTTCTTCAACGGAACCCGGACGGTTTTATCCGCATGCAGTGTTTACGTCGTCGGAGGAAGATCAGTTTACGGAAATTTCCGCAAAGGAGACATATTTTCTCAATGCAGCTGAAGAATCAGTGCAGAAAGCTGCCGGCCATACGGATTTTCATACAATTCCGGAATGGAAACCGCTTGTTCTTGGCCGTGACGAGGCCTATATTGGTGTTCTTATAGACGACCTTGTAACGCTCGGTACAAAAGAGCCTTACCGTATGTTTACGGCCCGTGCAGAGTACCGTTTAAAGCTGCGGTACGATACAGCCGACAGGCGCCTTGTAAAATACGGATTTGATGCAGGACTCAAAACTCAGGCTCAGCTCGATACAATGAATGCGAAATATGCAGTAGAGGACGAAATCCTTGCGCAGCTGCTTAAAAAACCGGACATGGAAAATCCAGGTTACCCCGAAGAAGAATGGAATGAGGCAAAAATCGATTTTAAATATAAATACTACATTGAAAAGCAGGATAAACGTGTCGATAAAATGCACCGTATGGAAAATACACACATCCCCGACAACTTTGATTACGGTGCTGTTGTGTCGCTTTCTGCAGAGTCCCGCATAAAGCTTGAAAAAATCCGGCCGCTTACACTGGGGCAGGCGGGCCGTATATCAGGTATACGTGTAAGCGATATTATGCTGCTGATGGTATATTTAAAATAAAACTGATTTTTTACTTTTCAGAATATTTTTTCCATGCAGCATTTACTCTGCTGATGCAGTCTAGTTTTTCTGCCTCATCCATAAATGTCGCGTTGAAGCTGTTGTATATAAGCTGTTTAATTTCACTCATAGAAAAATGAAGAAGGCTGTAACATTTCCAGTATTCTTCCAGCAGTGTTGTCCTGAAAAATACCGGATCATCAGTATTTATTGTGACGAATACTCCGTTATCGAACATTTCTTTGACAGGATGTTCCTCTGTTTTTTTTACATATTTTTTTGTGAATACGTTACTTGTGATGCAGACTTCAAGCGGCAGCTGTGATTGTATAAGATAATCCATCAGTTTGGGATCCTGTACGGAAGAAATTCCGTGACCGATGCGCTCTGCGTGCAGAAAGTTAATGGAATCCCAGATTGATTCAGGCCCCGTGTCTTCTCCCGCATGAGCAACTGCATGAAAGCCGTCTTTGTGTGCTTTTGTAAACACTGGTTCAAATTCTTTTGGCGGACCTTTTGATTCCGCTCCGCCCAGTCCTATACCGATTATATCTTTACACGGATATTTCTTAAGAAGTTCGTAATTTTTCATGGCATTTTCGCAGCCGAACGTACGGGAGACATCGAGCAGCAGTTTTACAATTATGTTGTGTTCCGTTTTTATTCTGCTGATTTCTTCTGAAAAAAGGTCGACCATCTCTTTATAATCAAATCCTTTTTTTAGAAATGCAGTCGGGGCAAAAAATGCTTCACAGTAGACTACGCCGTTTTTTACAAGATAGTTTGCCAGGTCATCGAATACACAGCTTAAGTCGGCAACAGTTTCAAACAGATTCTGGACTGTAAGAAATGCTTTGATGAAACCGTCAAGATCGTCATATGAGAAAAGATCTGTTTCTTCCTGTTTGCTCATCCCTTTACCGTAATGTTTTTGATACAGGTTTTTTACTGAACCCATCGACAAGACAGCTTCAATATGAATGTGTATTTCTGCTTTTGGTACTTCAGCTAAGAATGAGCAAAAGTCACTTTCTTTCACTTGAAAATCCTCAGGCTTCAAAATCTTTCTTTATATTATCGGTTTTTTTTATGAAATCTTGAGTAATGATTCAAGCTGGTCAACCATTTCCGCAAATGTATCACATGCAGCCTGAACGGGAGCGGTCTGCTCCATATCTACGCCTGCTACTTTAAGTGATTCAATCGGGAAGCGTGAGCCGCCTGATTTTAGAAATTTGAAGTAGTCTTCCCGTTCTACGGTCCCCCCGCCGAGTACTCGTTTTGCAAGTGCGAGCGAAGCCGAAATACCCGTTGCGTATTTGTATACATAAAATGCACTGTAAAAATGAGGAATGCGGAGACCTTCCATGTCGCTGTTGTTCTCAAAATGCATTTCCGGACCGAAATATTGTTCCAGAAGTGTACGGTACGTTTTACGCAGGACTTCTGCTGAAAGCGGTGTACCGGATTCAACAAGTTCATGTGCCTTCAGTTCGTATTCTGCAAACATTGTCTGACGATGGAGCGTCGCAAGAATATCCCCTGCACGCATTGCCAGAAGGTATGCTTTCATGTCGTTGCTTTCTGCATGATTAAGCAGATATTCAAACACAAGTTCTTCATTGAAAGTTGAGGCAACTTCCGCTTCAAAAATTGTGTAGTTGTACTGCATGTACGGATTATTATGAACCGAATACCACGAGTGCATTGAATGTCCGCCTTCGTGTGCCATGGTAAATACGTCGCGGATAACATCCTCTTTGTAATTGAGCAGAATGAACGGGTTTCCGGTATATACTCCGCTGGAGAATGCTCCGCTTCGTTTCCCTTTGTTTTCATACCGGTCTGCCCAGCCGTTTTTAAGGCCGGAACAGAGACGGTCGGTATATTCTGTACCCAGGGGGGCAAGAGCCTGTCTGCATATTTCAACTGATTCATCATACGTCGTATGCGTTTGTACATTTTTTACAAGCGGTACATAAACGTCGTAGTGACGCAGTTCTGCGAGACCAAGTGCTTTCCGGCGGAGAGTGTAATATTTATGAAGCGACGGAAAATTTTTGTGTACAGTATTGATCAGATTGTGATAGACACATACCGGTACATTGTCCGGGAACAGTGCCCGTTCCAGACAGGTCTTATAGCTGCGGGAGCGCATGCTGAATACATCCTGATTGACCGAACCTGCATATAAAGCCGCAAGTGTGTTCTGGTGGCTTTCGAACGTACTGTAAAATTTTTTGTATGCCTGTTCACGTACGTTCCTGTCCGGATTATCCATAAACACACCCCACGTAGACTGTGTCAGTGGTTTTTCTTCTCCCTGCAGATTAACGCTGCCAAAATCCATATCTGCATCCGTGAGTACGGTAAACACTTTATCAGCTGTTCCGGCGCTTTCGCTCTGCAGCGACATGAGGCGTTCCTCTTTTTCACTGAGGATATGCTGTTTCATGCGCAGAAGTTTCGAAATAAATATACGATAGTCATCAAAACTGTTCTGTGTGAGCCAGGACTGTATCTTTTTATCAGGAATTGACTGCAGTTCCGGGCTGAAGAAACTGGTAGCTGCACAGTATTTTGTATATGCCATGCGGGCACGTCCTTCCCTGTCCTGTGCACTGGAATCAGTTTCGTCGGCGGTGAACTGCAGTTGTGCATAATTGTATACCGCTTCAAGTTTTTTATCGGCATTTTCATATGCTTTCAATGCCGAAAGAAGCGTAAGTGCAGAATCAGCAAGCCTGCCTTTATACTGAACGATTTCAGAAGTAAGAAGTTCAATGTCTTTAAGTGCTGTTTCCCAGTCTGAATCAGAAGCAAATAACGATGTTAAATCCCATTTATCGGAGGCAGGAATATCTTTCCGTGCCGGTATACAATTTTTTATCATAATAGTAAAATTATAACGCATAAAGCGCAATGTCACAAGATTAATGACTTTTTTACGGTAATTTGCTATGCTGTCAATATGAATCATTTTTTCAGAAAATCATCGATCTGCCTGCTTCTTGCAGTTTCATGTATACTTACATCATGTTCAGGAATTATGGGATACGGAGTACTGCTCTGGGATATTCCTGAACACGGTCTGCAGGACGGTGATATAGTTCCTGTGTATATAAAATCCAATATTTCGCACGTATATGTTATATCAACTCCCGGTTCAAAGGAGCATTTTGAAATTCCTCTGTGGCAGGTTACCAGTCCGCAGCCGCATCACAAAGCTGAAAGGACTGCCCGGCAGTTTGCTGAATTTGCTCATAAATATGCAAAAATAAAAATCGACGGTCTTCCTGTCCGTTCTGATCCGGCGAATACTGCAAAACAGGTATATCGTCTGCGCAGGAATGAAACGGTGAAGCTCCTTTATAAAGGAAAAGGCCGGGCTGTTATGGCTGGTAAATCTTCTCTTGAAGGAACATGGATGCGGATTCTGACAAAAGACGGTACAGAGGGATGGTGTTTTTCCTATAATCTTGATCAGTTTGAGACGGAAAAAGGTGGAATTGTTCTGGGGGGGCAGCAGACAGATATGCAGGAAGAAAAAGATACAGTTATCGAATCTGTTTTTGCAAAGACGTGGTATCCTGATTATTACCGGACAATGATAGATAAGAACCGTATTGATCCGCAGCTTATGAATGCATCATACTGTTTTACCGTTGATATTGAAAATAACAAAGTTTCTCTGAATCTTCCCGGTATTCATGAATCGTGGGTGTATTCCGGAACGATAAAAACAGGAGATGTGGAATATACGTTTACCGGCATACCAGTAAAGATTACCGTGAAAAGCAGCTCCTTTATTGTCGTTACCTATTCCGGCGACAATGGTAAACCACAGGATTTGAATTTTATTACACTCGGAGAGGGAGAAGATATTACGGAGCTTGTTACCGCAGAAAAGGAACGGCGTATACAGGTATGCGCGAAACTGTACGCATTCGGCCCTGATTTTACGAGTGCAAACTACGGACAGCTGTCGTTCAGGGAAGACCAGTCGTTCAGCTGGAAAAATTACGGACTGCTTGTACCTTCCGTAGTTGATTCGCCGGCAAAAAACGGCGGCACAATAGCGGTAAAATTTTATCTGGGAGATACACTTATTTCTTCATACGACGGTGTTCTTTCTTTCAGATTCGACGGGATGGATAAAGACGTGAATTTTCTCTACAAAATTGAAAACAACGGGCTGCGCCTTGAGGATTTGACGGGTGCTTCATATGACGGTAACACGGTAACAAGCCGGGGTACAAGTCCGCTTGTGCTGTTCTTCCAGAAAGACTGACAGGTTAATTATGGCATTTGTTCAGTTTTCACAAGTATCGCTTGCTTTCGGGGACCGTGACATTCTTAAGAATGTGTCGGTGAATCTGCAGAATGGAACAAAAGCTGCCCTTACCGGCGCAAACGGAGCCGGTAAATCGACACTCATAAAAGTTATGGCCGGTATTTCAAAACCGGACAGCGGGCAGCGTATTGTTCAGAAGAATGCGCGTATCGGGTACCTTCCGCAGTCAGGGCTTACGCACAGCGGCAGTACACTGCTTCAGGAAGCCGACCGTGCATTTCAGTTCGGATACGACATGCAGGCAGAAATAGACCATATCGGAGACGAGTTAAAGACTAATCCGCCGAATACACCGGCTCTTGTTGAACGCCAGGCGGATCTTATAGCTGAACTTGATGAAAGCGGCTGGCACCGCCGCGGTGCGCAGGCAGAATCGGTACTTCTGGGGCTTGGCTTTACCCGTGAAGATTTTGCAAAGCAGACAGAAGAGTTTTCCGGCGGATGGCAGATGCGTATAGCGCTTGCAAAAGTGCTTATGCAGCAGCCGGACATTCTGCTGCTCGACGAACCGACGAATTATCTGGATATAGATGCACGTTCATGGCTTGAACAGTTTCTGCAGTCGTATAAAGGCGGTTTCCTGCTCGTAAGCCATGACCGCTATTTTCTTGATGTGACGATTAATGAGGTGTACGAGCTGTTCAACGGAGAACTGAAACATTATGCAGGAAATTTCACGCATTATGAAGCTGTCCGCAAGGTTGAACTGAAAACACTTATTGCCGCATACGAGCAGCAGCAGCAGGAAATTCAGCATCTTGAAGATTTTATAAACCGCTTCGGCGCAAAGGCTACAAAAGCAGCACAGGCGCAGGACAGACAGAAGCAGCTGGATAAAATCGTACGCATTGAGATTCCTGAATCGCTCAAGCAGATTCACTTTACGTTTCCGCCGGCACCTCATGCCGGAAAACTTGTACTGCGCATGAACGGTATTACGAAAAGTTACGACGGTGTACAGAATGTTATTGATAACCTTGATATTACGCTTGAGAACGGCGAGCGGCTCGTTGTTGTAGGACATAATGGTGCGGGAAAATCAACACTGCTCAGAATTATTGCAGGTGAAGACAGAAATTTCAGCGGTGAAATTATTCCGGGTGCCGGGGTACAGACCGGGTATTTTTCCCAGGACAGCGCAGAGACAATTACCGGCAGTCAGAACATAGTGGATTATATAGAGAGTATTGCGCCGTTTGAACTTATTCCAAAAGTCCGCGGTATACTTGGTGCATTTCTGTTCCGGGGAGACGACGTTTTTAAGAGTCTTAACGTGCTTTCCGGCGGTGAAAAAAGCCGTATTGCCCTTTTGCAGCTGCTTCTGCGCCCGGTGAATCTGCTTGTCCTTGATGAGCCGACAAACCATCTTGATATGCATTCAAAGGATGTGCTTATGGATGCTCTGAAAGATTTTGGCGGTACAGTAGTGTTCGTCAGTCATGACCGCGGATTTATCGAGGGACTTGCGACCCGCGTACTTGAGCTTACTCCCGGGCATTTCCGTAATTTTCCCGGTGATTACAAGTATTATCAGGAACGGATTGAAGCAGAACGTACCGGTACGGTCGGTGAATTCAGTATGACGACCGGTGCCCCGGGCGGAGCTGCAGCTGTTTTACCGGGTTCTCCGGCGGGAGTATCAGAATCTGTGCAGAGCGGTGGCCAGACTTCATGGGAAGAGGAAAAACGTCGTAAGGCGGACCGGCGCAGACTTGAGAAAGATGTTGAACGTATTGAACAGCAGATAGACGAGACAGAGAAACAGAAAAAGACTCTTGAAGAGCAGATGTCCCGTCCGGAAGTATACAGTGACGGCGGAAAATGCCGGCAGATTCAAAAGACTGTTTCAGAACTTGAATTAAAACTGGACGGGCTGAATGCTCAATGGGAAGATGCAGCGGCAAAGATTCAATAAACGGTGAATCATTGAAGCAGGCGTTTGAATAAAATATAATAGTATAGTCGTACAGAGGTGCGGCATGGAACATAATGGAGGTCAGGATGAAGGTTTTGGTAATCGGCGGTGCCGGCTATATAGGCAGCCATGTAGTGAAAGAACTCATGAAAAAGGGACACAAAGTCACTGTATTTGATAATTTTTCGAGCGGGCTCCGCCAGAATCTGTTTAAAGAAAACGGATTTATCTACGGCAATATACTTATACCGTCCGATCTTGATGCCGCTTTTGGACAGGGATTTGATGCCTTTATACATCTTGCTGCATTCAAAGCTGCCGGTGAGTCAATGATGTATCCGGAAAAATATTCTGTCAATAATATATCCGGTACACTCAATATTCTTAACGCCGCCGTAAACCATAATTGTAAATATATGGTGTTTTCTTCTTCTGCTGCTGTTTTCGGAGAACCTCAGTATCTTCCGATTGACGAAAACCATCCGAAAAATCCTGAAAATTATTACGGATATACAAAACTTTCGATTGAACAGTTTATGGCATGGTACGAAAAGCTTAAAGGACTGAAATTCGCAGCGCTCCGTTATTTTAATGCCGCCGGCTACGATCCTGAAGGTGAGCTTTACGGTCTTGAACAGAATCCTGCAAATCTGCTTCCTGTCATTATGGAAGTAGCATGCGGTATGCGTGAGAAACTTAAGATTTTCGGCAGCGATTACGACACACGCGACGGAACCTGCATCCGTGATTATGTACATGTGACCGATCTTGCTGCCGCACATGTGAAAGCGCTTGATTATATTGTAAAAAACAACGAAAGTCTTACGGTGAATCTTGGCAGTGAGACTGGTACGACGGTAAAAGAAATTGTCGAGGCAGCCAGACGTATTACGGGGCAGCCTGTTCCTGCTGATTATACAGACCGCCGGCCCGGAGATCCTGCGGCGCTTGTTGCATCGGCAAAACTTGCATATGAAAAACTGGGCTGGAAAGCGCAGTATTCGGATGTGAACACGCTGGTAGAGTCGACGTGGAATGCCTACAATAAATATTTGAAAAAGAATGAAAAATAATAGTACAAAAGAGACTCATATGAACGAAATTGATACGGCGAAATTGTTTAATTTTATTAATTCTTCCGAACGCGGTATGATTGAACTTGAAAATATTCTTACAGGGTGCCGCGCACTTGCTCCTGAAAACGGCGGTGACGGGGAAATTGAAAAATGCGGGGTACTTCTGAAATGGCTTGCAGAGCAGGGGCTGAAGAGTGCCGAACATTACGATGCTCCTGACAGCCGTGTAAGAAGCGGTGTCCGCCCTAATGTCGTCGTAACTGTTCCGGGAAAGTCCGATGAGTATGCAGTATGGGTTATGGCTCATCTTGACGTTGTCCCCGCAGGAGACAAGTCGCTTTGGCATACTGATCCCTGGACTGTCGCAGAGAAGGACGGTAAACTCTACGGACGCGGAGTTGAAGACAATCAGCAGGGCCTTGTATCGGCAGTGTTTGCAGCACTTGCATATGTTAAGAACGGTATTGTTCCTGCACATACGATCAAACTCCTTTTTATGGCAGACGAGGAAGTAGGCAGTGTATACGGTATCAAATATCTGCTGAAATCGCAGAAATTATTCCGGAAACAGGATATTATTGTTATTCCCGACGGGGGCGACAGCCGGGGTGAGACAATTGAAGTTGCAGAAAAAAATATTCTGTGGCTGTGCGTTCACGTTGCAGGAAAACAGACTCACGGTTCACGTCCCGACTCCGGATATAACGCGTGCCTTGCCGCAGATGCACTTGCGCTGAGCCTGCATGACATGATGTCTGTTTTTAACAGGCACGATTCACTGTTCGAACCTGATTATTCAACGTTTGAACCTACTATGCGTTCAGCTAATGTCGAAAGTATCAACATTATACCGGGTGAAGATACATTCTGTATGGACTGCCGCATACTTCCCTGTTATACGCTCAAAGAAGTGCTTACGGAAGTCCGCCGCCGGAGCGACGAAGTGGAAAAGAAGTACGGTGTAAAAATCGACTACACGACGCCTCAGGCGGAAGAATCACCTGCGACTCCTGTAGATGCGCCTGTGGTTGTAAAGCTTGCAGCTGCAATACAAAAAGCTCACGGCATTACGGCCAGAACAATAGGCATCGGCGGCGGTACCGTCGGAGCCGATCTCCGCGTACAGGGCTATAACGCCGCAGTGTGGAGTACACTTGACGACATGGCACATCAGCCTGACGAATACTGTAAAATCAGCAATATACAGGCAGATGCCCGGACACTGGCAGTTCTGTTTAATGAATAGGACGGAGAGGGGGCATCCATGCCCCCTCTCCTAACGGGAATTGTCCCGGCTCGTGCAACGAGCTCGCCGGGATTCCCGTGGAAAAAGCCCGCCATCCGTGGCGGGTACGGTATCTGAAACAGAACACTACCAGCAGACAGTGACATCCATGCCCCCTCTCCTAACGGGAATTGTCCCGGCTCGTGCAACGAGCTCGCCGGGATTCCCGTGGAAAAAGCCCGCCATCCGTGGCGGGCACGGTATCTGAAACAGAACACTACCAGCAGACAGTGGCATCCATGCCCCCTCTCCTAACAGGAATCCCGGCTCGTGCAACGAGCTCGCCGGGATTCCTGTGGAAAAAGCTGCTTCAGAACATACAGCCCCTGGACTCATGATGATTGCAGTTGATACATTGTCATAGAATTTTGCAAACTACGCCATTATTAAGGTAAAGAAAAGACCCGCCAGGGATGGCGGGCCTAGAGGAGCAAGAAAATCATTGCATAAGTACTTTTCCCCAGGATTTTCTCGCAGAGTACGGCTGCCATGGATGGCAGTAGTACCCCAAAACAGAAAGTAAGGTAAAGAAAAGACCCGCCAGGGATGGCGGGCCCCGCGAAACGAGAAAATCATTGCACAAGTACTTTTCCCTAAGATTTTCTCGCAAAGTACGGCTGCCATGGATGGCAGCCGTACGTCTCATTCCGTCGGTCTTTTCTTCAGTTTTTTGCTTCCGATTACGGCCTGGCCTTTTCCGATACGCTGTTCCATCATTGCGCGTACTTTAAGCGGCAGTCCGAATAATGTAATAAAACCCTGAGCGTCGTGATGATCGTACAGTTCTCCGGTTGTAAAACTTGCAATACTTTCATTGTAGAGCGAGTAGGGGGAGCCTGATCCTGCACCCTGCATCGTACCTTTATACAGCTTAAGTCTGACCCAGCCGCTTACATTTTCTTCGACTTTGTCGTTGAATGCCATAATTCCGTCCATGAGTGTTGTGAACCACAATCCGTTGTAAATAAGTTCGGCCTGTTTGTCTGCAATCTGCTGCTTATAGTGATAAGTCTCACGGTCAAGACACAGATGTTCCATCTGCTCGTGTGCAAAGTACAGAATTGTTCCGCCCGGTGTTTCATAAACGCCGCGGCTTTTCATACCGACGCAGCGGTTTTCAACCAGATCAACAAGACCTATGCCGTTTTTTCCACCGACCTTGTTGAGTGTTTCTATTATTTCAAGCCCGTTCATTGCTTTATCATTGACGGCGACGGGAATTCCCTTCTCGAAATCAATCTTTACATATTCAGCCTTATCCGGAGCTTCTTCCGGAGTTTTTGTTATTTTGAGCATGTTTTTCCAGTCGGGCTCGTTTTCTGTCTTTTCCAGTTCAAGACCTTCGTGGCTGATATGCCAGATATTCTCATCGCAGCTGTAAGACGAACTCTTTTTTACCGGTACTGGAATTTTGCGGTTTTCAAGAAACTGGATTTCTTCTTCGCGGCTCTGGAGTGTCCATTTAGGATCACGCCATGCGGCAATTACGTTAAGATCCGGTGCAAACGCTTTTATTGCGAGTTCAAACCTGACCTGATCGTTGCCCTTTCCCGTGGCACCGTGGCAGATTGCAACTGCTTTTTCCTGCCGGGCATACTCAACAAGAATTTTTCCGATAAGCGGACGTGCTGTAGACGTACCAAGCAGATATTCGTCTTCATAAACTGCATTTCCCTTGAGTGCAGGCCACACATATTCTTCTATATATTCCTGACGGGCATCAACAACATAACATGCAGCTGCACCTGTTTTTAGTGCACGGTCCTTGATAGTCTTCCAGTCATCGCCCTGTCCGACATCAATACAGACAGCAATAACGTCATAGTCATAATTTTCCTGCAGCCATGGGATGATAACAGTTGTATCAAGTCCTCCTGAATATGCAAGAATTACCTTGTCTTTCTTCGCCATAGACAGCCTCTTAAATGTATATTTATACATAATAATGTATCATTATTCATTACTTTGTACAATACGGGATGCTTGAAACAGCATGGGTTTAATAGTAGAATTATATTGATATGCAGAAATTGTTATCTCAGCTGCTGCCCTCTTTTGCGCATGCAGCCGTTGCGGCGGACGGTTTTACGCCGGTTGAAAATTCTGATATAGCAGCTATCCCGGTTAATAGCCTTGTCTTTGACTCACGCGAAGTCACACCGGGTGCATTATTCTTTGCTCTGCCCGGAACACATATAAACGGCAATGAATTTATTCCTGCTGCACTGGAGAACGGTGCAAATGCTGTAGTCTTTCAGGGAGATATTCCTCATGACGTTCAGGTCGAAGCAGCAAAGCTTGTTGTAAAGCGTGCTATTGAATCAGAACTTGTCAATGCAGGAGAGGAAAAAATATATATTCCGGCGTTCATCAAAGTTGACGACGCGCGTTTTTCCATGGCTCCTGTTTCAGATGCATTCTATGATTCTCCGTCAAAGCGTCTGATTGTTATAGGTGTTACCGGAACGGAAGGAAAAAGCAGTACCGTATCTTTTATCTGGCAGCTGCTGCGTGCATGTGGTCAAAAAGCCGGTTTCATATCAACCGTCGAATATTCACTCGGTGACGATGCACTGCCTAATCCCGAGCACCAGACAACTCCTGAAGCGCCTGTTATTCAACATCATTTGAATGCGATGCTTGAAAACGGCTGTACATACGCGGTCGTTGAATCTTCCTCTCATGGTCTTTCCACACGGACGAACCGCCTCGGTAATGTGCTTTTTGACTGCGGCGTTTTCATGAATGTTACTCTTGAGCATCTTGAATTTCACAAAACGTTTGAACAGTACCGTAACGACAAGGCAAATTTGTTCCGTGCGCTTGATAAACATGATCATATAAAAACAATCTGTGGAGCAGCCAGAAAGGTTCCGTCGATCGGAATCGTTAATCTTGAAGATCCTTCGGCGCAGTATTTTATGGAAGCGACAAAGCATCCTGTCTATGGTTTTACCACAGAAGGTCAGGCCGGTAAATCTGCAGCAGAAACTGGAGCGGATGCGTCTCCTCTGCCGCCCATTCCCGACGGTACGCGTTATATGATCGGACGCAACATTGCTTCTGCACGGTTCGGTATATCTTTCAGTATTGATGCGGACGGCGAAAGTGCCGTATTCAAAGATACCGACGATCCGGCTCTTCCCCGGAAACATCCGGTAATTCATATTACCGCACCCATTCCCGGTGCATTTAATGCATACAATACGATGGCAGCTCTCATTGCCGTAAGCAGTGTTACGGAGAAAACATTTGAAGAAATAGCACAGCATACCGGCAGTCTTGTGCCGGTAAAAGGACGTATGACTGTCATAGATAAAGGCCAGCCGTTCGAGCTTATTGTCGATTATGCCCATACTCCGTCTTCATTTGAGACTATTTTTCCACCGCTTCGCAGACGTTGTACGGGCAGAATGTTTGCTTTGTTCGGAAGCGGTGGTGAACGTGATTTAACGAAACGGCCGCTTCAGGGTGAAATTGCCGCAAGATTCTGCGACGTGCTTATGCTCACCGATGAGGATCCGCGGGGCGAGGACCCGGTGACGCTGCTGCAGATGATTGCTGACGGTGCTGAAAAGCAGGGGAAGAAGAAGGGGGTTGATCTTTTTATGACTCCCGACCGTCCGCAGGCAATCCGTGAAGTATTCAGAATGGCAGGAAAAGGTGATATTGTGCTGCTGCTTGGAAAATCGCACGAGAATTCCATTATTTATAAAGACTTTGTCCTTAAATATGATGAAATCAGCGAAGCGGAACGGGCACTTGCAGAGATGGGATACAAGTAACAATTACAGGAGAATATCATGACAATAGCTGTAATATACGGCGGAAAAAGCGGCGAGCATGAAATTTCGCTCATATCGGGAGCGGCGGTTGCGCGCCATATAGACAGGAAGCATACTGTCGTACTCATCGGTATAACAAAAGACGGCCGCTGGTTTTTACAGAATGATGCGGAACTTGAACGTATCAGAAGCGACGAAAAAGCGGCTTTCAGAATTTCAGAAAAGACAGGAACTGAAGTGTCGGTTATGCCGGGGATGGGCATGAACGCTTTCAGTGCAGGCGGCAGGACGATCCGCATAGACGTTGTTTTTCCTGTTCTTCACGGTACGTACGGAGAAGACGGGACAGTACAGGGGCTGCTTGAAATGGCAGACATTCCGTTCGTGGGCTGTACTACAATGACAAGCGCTCTTACAATGGATAAAGAAAAAACCAAGTCTGTCTGGCAGAATGCAGGGCTTCCTGTTGTTCCGTATGTTACGATACGCCGTACCGATCTGCTTGATTCCCGTATATACGACAGACTTGTTCAGAATGCAGTAGATACACTTCACTTTCCCCTTTTTGTAAAACCATGCTGCGCAGGGTCTTCCGACGGAGCTTCCAAAGCACGTACGCCGAAAGAACTTTCCGTGGCCGTCATGGAAGCGTTTCACTGGGACGATAAAATCCTCATTGAAAAAGCGGTGAATGCAAAGGAAGTAGAATGCGCGGTGACAGGCAATGCGTTAACAGCTCCGGCCGGCGGTGGTGTTGAAAAGGTGCAGGCATACGGTCCGGGCGAAATCGTACTCACGCATGAATTTTACGATTATAATGCAAAATATAACGATTCGGACGGTATCCGGATACCTGCTGACCTTCCGGATGAGCTGCTGGAAAAAGTACGTACGACAGCCGTTGCGGCATACAAAGCGGTTGATGCTGCAGGTTACAGCCGTGTTGATTTCTTTTACGACAAAGACAGCGGTAAACTGTATTTAAATGAAATAAACACAATTCCAGGCTTTACCGCAATCAGCATGTTCCCTAAAATGTGTGATTACGCCGGAATTCACTTTACGGAACTTACTGAACTGCTGATTCAGGAGGCGGTCCAGCGTTACCGCACACATGCAGCGCTGCAGACTTCAAGATAAACGGACCATACGTTTTTATATGACGACAGGTGAACAATAATATGCGCTGCAGATGACGGCGAGGAACAGGTGGTTGCTATATGAAAAGAATGATTTTTATTCCGGCGGCAGCAGTCGTATGTATATGTCAGCTTGCCGCTCAGAAAAGCATAAAGGAAAGTCTCCCGTCACTGGGAAAAACAGCGGACCGGCTTATTTCCGGTGAACTGCTTTCTTCAGACAATGCAGACGGTACGGATATTACGAGATTCGCACCTGCCGGAAGCCTTATCGGAAAAAAACTTGCAGCGGCGCCTGCCGGAGTAAACGGTTTTGCTGTGGCGTCGGTCTCGGTAGTCCCGTATCCGGATTCCTGGAACAAAATGAGCAGTGAAGAACGTCTGCTTGCGTTATACAATACACTCAGTCGTATTTCTACCCAGAAAGGCATAACATATATTTCCCGCCGGGCAGGGTATAAGCCTAAAGTACTTTTTGACCAGTCGTATTACATCAGCAGTCCGGACGATGTAAAAACGGTGCTTCCTGATCCTGCTGCTTCAGTGCTTCCTCCTGCGGAAAAACGCTGGGTATATCAGAACGATACTTCGTTTGGCGGCACTGTATATCAGTATACATATACGACCGGCAGCAATGAAATCTTACTTGAACTTACAAACCACACGCCCATGAAATATCACGGGATTACCTGTTTAAAAGAGAATGAACTTTCAATGTATGTTTCGGTATATCCTGCTGCAGACGGAATAATCCTGGACTCTGCCGCCGTTATTACGGGGCATAAAACGCATGTAAAGATTCTTTTCCTTGACGTTGACTTATCCGATTCGTTCCGGCGCCGTACGGAAGCACTTCATACGTGGTATAAGGAACAGCTTGGGAAGTAAGCAGTGGTGCTGCAACCACAGCCCGGTGTACCTTTCTGAAGCCGGGACTGCAGGACTGTAAACGCCGTATTTATTTATTTTTTCCCTGGGTTTCTTCCGTATCCCAGATAACTTCAATTGTGCGCTGGTCTATATTCGGAATACGCTGGTACGTAAGGCAGTCGGCCCGGTGTACGGTAACACCTCTGTTGCGGGAAATATAGCCCACTATCGGATCAGGATACTTCGGTTTGCAGCACTGTGCAAACGTTACAATGAAATTCGTCGTGTTTCCGATGCGCACCTTTCCGGTGCTGTGCAGTCCTTCCAGCGGCGGCCCGCCTGCCGGGCGTTTATGCCTGTGTGATTCCTGCATTGTACGCGAGTATGCCGCATTTGCCGATGATTCCGACTCCGCTTTTGCCGCGGCCGCCCTGTCTATGAATGTTGGATCGTTTGCAGAAAGCCATGCATGAATTTTCTGCTTGGCCTTTGATGTTTTTACCGCGGAAAGCTGTGCCTGTGTCGGGTGAGCCTGCGGATTAGTGAGTATTTCGATTATCTGTGTATTCCTGAGCGGCTGGAGGAGGGGAATGATTTTTCCGTCGGCCTTTGCGCCCACGATCTTCTCGCCGATTGCAGAATGGATATGATAGGCAAAGTCTATTGCGTTCGCGCCTGCCGGCAGTTTTACGACTTCTCCTTTCGGCGTGAATACATAAATTTCGTCTCCCAGAAGGTCGTCCTTAAGTTCGTTGAAAAAATTCTCGTCGGAAACGTGTCCTTCACGCAGTTTACGCAGTTCGTTGAAAATTCCAAGATGTTCCACGTCGACCAAATCGTGGCTGGTGCCTTTTTTGTAGAGCCAGTGGCTTGCGACACCGTGCTCGGCCGTTTCGTTCATGGCTTTTGTCCGTATCTGAATCTCAAGAGGTTTTCCTTCGCACATGACTGTCGTATGGAGCGACTGGTAGCCGTTCGCCTTGGGCATGGCGATATAATCCTTGAACCGCCCGTCAAGAGGCTTCCACAGATTATGTACAATTCCGACGAGCGTATAGCATTCCGGGTTTTCACTGCAGATAATCCGCAGTGCAAGCAGATCGTACAGTTCCCCCGGTTCTTTGTTGCGTTTCCGCATTTTTTGGTATATAGAGTAAAAATGTTTTGCCCGGCTTGTAATAGAAACGGTTATGCCGGCCTTTTCCGCCGCTTTATAAATCTGCTGTACTGCTTTCTGCAGGTAGGCATCGCGTTCATCTTTTTTCTGGGAAACTATTGCCTTTATCTGCTGGAATACGTCGGGATTTGAATATTTAAGGCTCAGATCCTCAAATTCGTTTTTTTCTGTCTGCATTCCCAGACGGTCTGCCAGCGGGGCCCATATATCAATGATTTCTTTTGCAAGCGCCCTCTGGTCTTTTTCTTCCAGGCTCTTAATGTTGCGGATACGGTCAAGCCTGTCTGCAAGTTTTACAAGTATGACGCGCACATCGTCGACCATTGCAAAAAGCATTTTGCGGATGGCATCAGCCTGCTGGATCGTTGCATGGTCGGTCGGCAGGTGCATGATCTTCGTTGTACCGTTTATGACCCGTACAACGCCGCTTCCGAACTGTGTCAGCACCTGTTCTTCCGTAACACCCAGATTATAAATACTGTGCAGCAGCCCGGCACAGATGGAATCAGCATCCATCCTGTTCTGGGCAAGAATGTATGCTATGCGCATGGGATGGAGATAATACGGTTTACCGCATTTCCGTTTTACGTCACAGGATTTTGTGCAGAGCAGTTCCCATGCACCGGAAATCTTTTTCCGGTCATCATCTGAGTAAAAATCGAACGTCGTGAAAAATTCCTGCAGCAGCGCGTCCGTGTCGTTTTCATCTGCATGCATGACAAGTTCGGTACTCATGAAAATAAAACTCCTCTGGTATACTAGCAGAAAAGGATATTTTTAGCAACGAGAACGGCTTTACGGGCTCAAATTAAGGAAAACAGAGGGAGAAATTCCGTAATATACGCTTGTGTATCCACGCTGTAAGATATATCGGTATTTCTTCTGTAAATAAAAGGTGTCGTTTTTTCTCTTACAAAAAACTTGACTCCGTACAGATTCGGTGTTATTCTAGAAGCTATAAAATGGTTATCGTAAAGACCGTTGGTTTGGTAGCCATTCAAAAAATAAGGAGGATTTTTTCATATGAAAAAAATCATAGGACTTGTAGCAATCGCCGCTATGGTAGCAACCACCGCATTTGCTGACATAGCTATCGACTCATGGGGTCGCGGTTTGTGGTATGCAGCAGCCAATGCTAATGTAAACGGTGATAACGAAATCGTTACCGGCATGGGCCAGTCATGGGGTGGTATGGCTCCGCGTACCGCTATCCGTGCTCACGGTTCAAGCGACAATGTCGGATTCAATCTTGATGTATTCGGCAACGGTGACAGTATTTCACAGGGCGATAACGCAAACGTCTGGGTAAAACCGATCCAGCAGATCCAGCTCAAACTGGGCAAAATGGATGACAACGTCAGCCGCGGTGATGCTGTATGGGGTCTGTGGAACTGGGCACGTTTCGGTGCTGTTAATTCCATGGCAGGAGAAGGTTTCATATTTGATGACGGTGATGTAACCGGTGCACAGATTATTGCAAAACCGGTTGAAGGGCTTACATTTATCGTAGGACTTCCGCTCAGCCTGACAAGTGGTTCATATGAGCAGCTTACAACAACGCTCGGCCACAAAGCAAAATATATTGCCATGTACACAATCAAAGACATCGGTACAGTAAAAGCCGGTGTGCTCTGCCAGGATAAAGCATATGATAAAGATCTGAAGAAAGTTGATTATGAAATTATCAATGCTGCATTTGACCTTACTGCTGTAAAAAATCTGAAAGTTTCTCTTGGTGCATTTATTCCGACAGCTACGGTATATAATGTGACAGGAACTAGTAAAGTAGTTGTACCGCAGATCAACGCATATGCAGAATATGCATTCAATGCCCTTACAATTCATGCTGCAGTCGGAACAAAAATCAACCAGATGGACAAAAAAGACGGTATTGATGCAGGTGATAAGGTAATTGAGAAGAGCGGCTTTGGTATGGCATTCGGTGCTGGTGCAGACTATGCATTTGAAAACAGCATCGGTGCATTCGTCGATGTCCGCTATGCAAACAGCATTTATCAGAATGCAACGTCAGCTGACGACAGCGACAACATGACACTCGGTGCCGGTGTTACCAAAGGATTCAGCAACGGTGTATTCGGTGTTGCATTTGAAGGTTCAACAAACGGTGGCGGACATTACACCTTAGCGAAACCTGATGACTTCAGCTGGGCTATCCCGGTAAAAGTCGAGTACTGGTTCTAATAGTAGTACCTGACAGGTAATAAAAAAGAGCGGCACAGTAGTGTGCCGCTCTTTTTATATAATTTGAGACAGTTATCTGTAACAGAACCAGTGCCCTGAATGTTTTATATAAAAGACTATGGTACATTATTTCAAACGAGGTTATTTTATGACAAGGATACTGACGGTTTTATCTGCTGCTGCCTGTACCGCGCTGCTGCTGTCGTGCAGTACGGTAAAAAAAACTGAACCTGCTGCACAGGATTCATATGACAGTTCCGCTGTTCCGCTTCCGCAGGTTGTTCCTTCTTCTCCGGAAAGCGGGCCGGAAATTCCGGACGGGGATCCGTACAGTAAAGAGAAGATACGCGGTGGAAAGAAAACTTTTGCGCAGCAGTTTTTTGGTACAGAAAAATATGTAAAAGCTGACTCATCGTCGGCATTTATCAGGAATACGTTCGGTTCGGTTCAGCAGCGTCCGCTTGATCTTATATATAAACCACAGACCGATCTTGCAGGGTTTATGGTGCGGTATGATACGACATTATACTGTTTCTATATGGCTCAGGCTGACCGCCGCATGTTCAGAGATGCGGTAAACAGGTATTTAACCGACTTTGAAGGGCAGAAACTTATCCGTAAGTACTCAAAAACTGAAAAAATATACGGAGAAGCGGGATCGTATGAAGAATTCGGCATGATTGCAACAATGATGCCCAATATTTCAAAGCCGGATGTCCGGCTCGGCTACCGGTTTCTGGGAAGCTCTCCGTATTTCTGTATGAAGGTACGTAAAGCAACTAACATTGCAGAAGATATGGGAACGAATGTTGTTCCTGAATCCATTGAACAGTGTTATTATTTTACAAAAGCACAGGCTCAGGCTCTGGCTGATTTTCTTTCTGATGAAAATGTTGCTAAGCAGGCTGCCGCCTATGAGAAAGATCACGGTGCTGCACCTCAGAATAAAGACACGTACTGAAGTGCAACCTGCCGGCCGGGTACCGGAGTAACGGATACTGCAGAGCTGCTGCGGTATATGACAAAAGCGCAGGCGCAAAAATTAAGCAGCGGACTTTCCGGCGGTGCCGTGAATACTGTGTTTGTACAGTGCAGTGAAGAGACCTCCGGTTCCGGAAAGACAACAAAAGGTGGTGCATATTTTTTCATATTGTCTCGTGTGTATATTTTCAGGCAAAAATATGAAAGCAGCCTGGTTTCACGCTGAAACAGGACTGGTTTCATGATGAAACCAGGCTGCTTTCATGATGAAACAGGGCTGGTTCAGAAGAACATATCAGGGATATCCGGAATAAATCTCCGGCTCTTACAGGAAAAACCTCTGTGCTTCCGGAACAATTGTTCCGGGCTTCCCGCAGGGTAAAGCTCATCTTTATGCAGGAATGCGAATGCCGGGCATTACCTGCATCAGCGTTAAAAACCGGTCTTTTTAAAATAATCCGCTGCAGACCGGAAAATACTCCGAAAATGGTACTTTACTGCGAATTTTATACAGGAGGATTTCCTGTATGACTGATGACGACAGACTGAAACGGTACCGCCCTTCACCT
>JBAYAJ010000013.1:0-25923 GCA_041669845.1 Treponema sp. | reverse complement strand
AGAATTTTGAGAAAGACCGTGCGCTTGCGAGACGTTTTCAGAAAATTGATATAAAGGAACCTTCTCCGGAAGAGACTTTATTAATTTTGAAGGGATTGCGAAGCAGGTATGAACGTTTTCATAATGTGATATACAGCGACGCTGCAATAAAAGCTGCGGTTGATTTATCTGTCCAGTATCTGCCAGACAGGCGCCTTCCCGATAAAGCAATAGATATAATTGATGAAGCAGGATCTTATCTTAAAATTAAGAGCAAAGGTGGATTTAACGGAGATGCGAAATATAATGCAGAACCGGTTCCCATACCTGATAAGATGGAGAGAGAGCTGTCACCGGCAGAAAGAAGCGGGCCGATTGTAAAAAATACAGAGAAGAAACACCCTGTTGTTTCAACATTAATTATTAAAATGGTGACTGCAAAAATGGCACGGGTACCTCTTGAATCGGTTACCGGAGGAGAACGGGAAAAACTTCGAACGATTGAAGATACGATGCAGACTGAAATATTCGGTCAAAACAAGGCCGTGAGTGCTGTTGCAAAAGCGGTGAAGCGTGCACGTGCAGGTTTCAGCAATCCTGATAAACCTGAGGCAAGCTTTTTATTTGTCGGTCCGACTGGTGTTGGTAAGACGGAACTTGCTCGTTCACTTGCACGTATACTCGGCGAACCATTGCTCCGGTACGATATGAGTGAATATCAGGAAGAATATACGGTCAGCAGACTCATAGGCTCTGCTCCCGGCTATGTCGGATACGAGGAGGGTGGACAGCTTACTGAAGATATACGAAAAAATCCTCATGCTGTCGTTCTCTTTGACGAAATTGAAAAAGCGCATCAGAAAATATACAACGTGCTCCTTCAGGTAATGGACTATGGTTTCCTTACTGACAATCAGGGCCGGAAGGCTGATTTTCGCAGCTGCATTATCATCATGACGAGTAACGCAGGTGCACAGGAGATGGAAAAGGGGATGATAGGTTTTGGTGCGGCTGATGCTGCAAACGATGAAGCTTCTCTTAAGGAAGCTGTTGAACGCGCGTTTACACCTGAATTCCGCAACAGACTCAGTGGTATAATTACATTTTTGCACCTTGATAAAGATATTGTACGGAATATTGCAGCAAAGGAAGTAAAACGTCTTTCTGAACGTCTTGAGACAAAGAAAGTAAAGCTTTCAATTACGGATAAGGCACTTGATTATCTTGCGGAAAAAGGATATTCCCGTGAGTTTGGTGCTCGAAATATGGCACGCACTGTTGAGGAAGAAATAGCATCTCCTCTCACGGATGAAGTTCTTTTTGGGAAACTTGCATCAGGTGGAACTGTAAGTATTGACGCAAAAAAAGGAAAAAGCGGCATAACAAAAATCGTGTTTTTATATGGAAAGCGCTGAATGGCAGAAGCAGCTCGGCAGGGAGCTGTTCGGAGCTGATTTTGAATTTGCACATTTTCCCGTTAAAGACAGCGGCCGCAGAGGGCTGCTCGGTTATACGGCCGACATTACACCATCACTTGTGTTTTCTGCATATCTTCAGGGAATATTCCCGTGGTACAATGAGGATGAAGGCGATCCCGTGTTATGGTGGTGCCCTGATCCGCGCTTTGTGCTTCCTGTAGACGAGCTGCATATACCGCATAGTATAGACCGTTTTTTGAAGCATACACCTTATACCTACACGATGGACAAGGCATTTTCAGATGTAATAAAAGGATGTGCCTCAATGAAGCGGCCGGGACAGGAAGGTACGTGGATCGGCCGACAGATGCTTGATGTATACAAAAATCTTGCAGCGCGCGGAATTGCGCATTCTGTTGAGGTATGGCATAACGGACGGCTTGCAGGCGGTTTGTACGGGATTCTGGTTGGCCAGGTGTTTTGCGGTGAGTCGATGTTTACTGTGGAAAATAACAGCAGCAAGAGTGCCTTCGTGCTTTTTTCCCGTGCTTTTAAAAAATGCGGAGGAAGACTTATTGATTCACAGGTGTACACGGACAATATAGCGCGATACGGTGCACATAATATAAGTCGTACTGCGTTTCTGCACATGGAAAGTCAATTACTGGCGGGCACACTCTGTAGAAATCTGCGTGAAACGTTTGAGGAATCCGCAAACACCCTGATTTAATTCTGATCGCTTACTCAGAGTTTTCCGGAGCAACGGCATTTGATAATCACTTGTATTGCTTTTCATAATTCATTAATATACTATAAATATGAACGCTATTATTACAGTTGTCGGATCTGATAAAGTTGGAATTATTGCAAAAGTGAGTACCTTTCTTGCAGATCACAAAATAAACATTGCAGATATTACACAGACTATTTTATCGGGAAATTTTGTTATGATGATGATGGTGAATCTCGACAGTGCTGATATTTCTATTGATGAACTTCGTAAGTCGATGAGCAGAGAAGCGGAAGAAATGGGTGTTGAAATCAATATCATGAATGAGAAGGTTTTCAGCGCAATGCATCGGATTTAATCTTTTTTAATTTATTGCTATGAGCATAAAAACTTTTTCACATAAGGTGCCTCGTAACGCATCAAGTGCCGTTAAGGATATGACTGTCGGGGAACCGGCAGGGCTTATTCTGTTATATTCTATCCCGCTTTTGATAGGTAATTTATTCCAGCAGATGTATAGTATGGTCGACACAATTATTGTCGGTCGTCTGCTCGGCCAAAACGCGCTTGCAGCTGTGGGAAATACCGGCCCTATGAATTTTCTCGTACTCGGTTTTGCATACGGATTGTCGTCCGGTTTTGCCGTTATTACCGCGCAGCGTTTCGGAGCAAAAGACATGGCTGGACTGAAACGTTCTGTTGCCATGAATATTAAACTCAATGCCACAAGTTCTGTCATTCTTACTGTACTTGCCTGTGTACTTGCAATGCCTATTCTGCGTGTAATCAATACACCGGACGAGATTATGAAACAGTCGTTCAGCTATATAATCGTTATTTTTATTGGCATTGCGACATGTACTATGTACAACTGCGGCGCCTGTATTCTGCGTGCTGTCGGAGACAGTAAATCTCCGCTTGTTTTTCTTATTATTTCGTCGCTTCTTAACATTGTACTTGATATTATTCTTATCATAAGGACAAATATGGGAGTTGCCGGCGCTGCATGGGCAACTGTTATTTCGCAGGCGGTGAGTGCGGTTCTGTCGTTTGTCTGGATTTATGCAAAATATCCGATGCTGCATGTGCATCATTCAGATTTTTCACCCGACGTCTGGTTTGCAAAGCAGCATATTTCTATCGGGGCGAATATGGCATTCCAGTTTTCCATTACGGCAATCGGGGTCATAATCCTTCAGGGCGCTCTCAATAAATTCGGACCGGCAAAAATTGCGGCCTTTACTGCAGCCCAGAAAGTCGAACAGCTGGTGACGATTGCAGCCGGTACATTCGGAGTGACTATGGCAAATTTCGGCGGGCAGAATCTCGGAGCTAAACGGATTGACCGTATCAGAGAAGGTACAAATAAAGCCGTTCTCATTACGATACTTTTTTCAGTATTATCGGCCTTTTTTGCGATAGTCCTCTCAGACCAGCTTACCGGGTTGTTTCTTAAGGATGCGCCGCAAGAGGTACTTGCTGCATCGCGTATGTATCTGCGGATAACGGCTGCCTTTTATCCGGTGTTGTTTGTGCTGTTCATATATCGTAACGTTTTACAGGGAATGGGGCGTGGGTTCTGGCCGT
The DNA here is from genome assembly GCA_041669845.1 of Treponema sp. GTDB lineage: Bacteria > Spirochaetota > Spirochaetia > Treponematales > Treponemataceae > Treponema_D. The sequence goes on along the minus strand of JBAYAJ010000013.1, from coordinate 22,209 downwards.
TGATGGGCGGGGTGTTTGAACTTATTGCACGTGCTGTTTCGGCCTATACACTCCCGCTTGTATGGGGATTTGCAGGAGTATGCGCTGCAGAGCCGATGGCCTGGTGTGCAGCAACGTTTCCACTGGCAGCAGCGTATTATATCATAGTCAGGAAAATCCGCTAGGTTGGCGAGACACCGGCTCTGACATCATCGCCGGTGGGTGTGCAGCAACGTTTCCTATCTCATTGTTTAAAAAAGGGTACCTTTTAGGGATACATGTTTTTTTAAGGTAAAATAAATAGTGGGTAAAAAAGGAAATTCCTCGCCAGTAAATTTAAAATTCCTTACCATGAAAATTTAAATTCCTTGCCATGGTATATAAAATACTATGCCATAGTATGTAAAATTCTATGGCGAGGAATTTTCTCCTATTGCATGCCTTATTTATTCGTGCGGAGGGTTTAATACCCCGCCTCTTGGGGCGTATGAGGGGTATTAAATCCCGACTGCAATACCTTTAGAGAACTCCATACCTCGACGCTTGCGTCGAGGTTGGTGATTCCTTAAAAAAAAGTTTATCCGCGGAATCGCAATAAATCCTCCAATTATCTTATCATTTCTTTCCGGAACACAATTCTTTATGTTTTTTTTGCTTCTAAAGTATATTTATGATCCTTTTTTTATATCTTTAAGGTGACGTTTAGAGTGATCCCTGAAAGCAGCCATGACAGTACTGGTTGTCCGCTGAATGTATTGTTGTCATCTGCGGACGAAGTAGTCGTTGATGCTGCGGCAGATGTAAACGGAACGACAAACATTTTTGAGAGTGTAATCTGAAAAATATTTTGTACTGCCGGCATATGGATCATGACGGACGGTGTAAGACAGATACAGCCAGATTTATCTAAGAAAGTTATATCGCTTTTTTCACTTCCGGAACTTCCATCGAAAAAAATGCTGTTTTTGTATTTCCATACTGCTGCATATGTTCCTGTCTGGACAGGTAAAAAAACAGCAGTTCCATCCAGATTAAAAACAAAAGGATCAGTATTATATGAACAATCGAACGATACACAAATAAGGTGACATAAAACAGTGCCGTCGACGGTATAGTATTTATACGGATACAGTATGTAAAACTGATTCTCTGCGGTAAGAGAGCCTGAAAATGTTCCGTTTGCATAAAGGTAAGCTAATCCCGATTTCAGTTTCCATTTTCCTTTCTCGAACCCTGTGGAAAAAGATTCTCCTGTGAAGAAGAGTGTTCCGTGTATAAGGTTTTCATCATCGTTATTGTGAATGTCAAGATTGAGCATTCCTGTGTGAGCGGCGAATTCAAATATTTTATATTTTAAAGTCAGTCCTATGTCATAGAATTCAGGTATGACGGGCTTTCCTAAAAACCAGTAAAAACTTCCGCTCCCTGCAGAACTGCATCCTGCTGAAAAGGATGGCATTATTGTAAAATTGTTCCGGTTGTTCTCTTTTTTTATGAAAACGGGAAATGCAATATATCCTGCTGCGGCATCAATTTTGTCGTTATAATAATTATGGTCTGTTAGTAAAGAAATATTTCTGCCCTGCAGAATAGTTCCGCCTGCATCAATGCCGGCATACTTCCCTGCAATGTTTATACCGGTTGAAAAAGCGGAAAGACTGCCGGAAAGATGAGAAACCGTTGATTGTATTTCATTATAAGAAAAGAAAGACTCTACGGAGAACTGTGGTAAGTTGATAGTTGAGTCTGTAGTTATTTTCCGCTGCCATGAAGTGCCGCTTTTATCTGTCCATAGATGTCTGAAGAGCAGTGAATTCGTTTGTGAGTCCAGAAAACAGACAGTGGGTAAAAAAAGAAGTAGAAGCAGCAGGATTTTTTTATACATAACTCAAAATAGCACAAACAAAGACCGTCCGGAAATATCTCCGGACGGTCTTTGTTATTACGTTTTAGTCGGATGTATCTGAAGAGGTACTGTTATATGATTCACTGCTGCTTGAGCGGGAACCATATACTGGTACAAAGTAGCTTGTATTTAGTGTACTTTCCTGATATAACCCCGGGAGTGTGCTTGCAAGAATTGACTTGTTAAGCAGTAGTCCGATCGAATAATTTGTTCCTGTTTTTAAATCAGGCATACTGTTACTGGTCAGTGTTGACAGTGTTGCGTCAGCTTCTGTATAAATCTTAAGATATACTTGGAATGAACCGTCTGATTTTCTTTCGAAAATATTTGTAAAATTGCCGGCGGTAAAGACTTTACTCATGTCGATGCCGAATGATGCATTAGTGTCTGTCGTTGGCCATGCGGAGCCAGTCGGGTACGAAGACGGAATATAAAAGACTTCGTCGTTTTTGATTGCACTACGGGCGGTATTCATACAACTGTACCAGATGTCACCGTACATCTTTATTTTTTCTTTTGCCGCATCTGGATAAGCGGAACTGTTTCCTGTGATATATTCATAAGAGTTCATGATAAGACCGATGGCGTCGATCAGGGTGCTTTTTGCGTTGGATACGGCACTTTCATTTCTCACGGCAAATGTACTGGAATTTGCAAGGCCGTTAATAAGACTGATTACTTCGTTATCCGAAACCGAGTAATTCAAGGATGCTTTCAGCGAGAGAATGTTTACCGACAGATCATATGATGAAATATACTGGAAGGATCCCTGCAGCAGTTCCATAGCACCGATTAGTATATTAAGTTCCGACTTTCCTATTTTTACCGGAGAATCGCCCAGCATGTCTGTCAAACCGAACGCACTTATGACTTTCTCCGGTATAACAACACTTCCTTCTGAAAGTTCTGACGCAAGCTGTTTTGCCGTCGTGAATTTTGTTCCGAATATATTCAGGATGTTGTCTACAAGAGTATTGTATCCGTCGGGATTACACGTAATTACATTTGCCGCAAGAAGATAACCGACAGTCTGTGTGGATTGTGCCGAATTTATAAGGGACTTTTTGTATACGTCCGTATCAGCGAACCAGTCAGGCAGGTTGAATCTGGGAGCATACGACGGAGTGCCGTTTGAAACGTATTTTGAATATCCGCTGCTCGTTGTGTACAGATAATCAGAATCGGCTGTTTTGCCTGTGATCTGCTGGTAGGTGCTGATGTATATCAGATACGATCCGCTGTTGTCTTCAGCGATGTTTGTTAATGAAGAATTTGAATCAATCCAGTTACCGTCAGAGTACTTATATCCCCCTGCTGAATATCCCTCTGATGATTCAGTTGCACTGACCCGGACATAGTATCCTGAAGATTCTTTTGTTATTGTACATGTACGGGAATACCGACAGCTCGTATCAGCCTCTTTACCCGTTATACTATAATACGCCCATGTATTTATCAGATATGAGCCACTGTTGTCTTCAGCAGCATCTGCTAATGAAAAGTTTGAATCAATCCAGGCGCCGTCTGAATCCTCTTTGTATCCCCATGTTGAATAGCCGCCGGATGTTGCTTCAGTTGCATTTACCCGTACATAAGATCCTGATGGATTGGATGCAAAGTCTTCACACCATACTGATTTTGCTCTGACGTATGCCTTCATCCAGTCTGTGCTGAAAAGCGAATTAAGCTTAGCCGGATAATTTGTAAAACCGTAGTTCTTTGTGAGCAGTGTTTTTACGCTGGAGTCGGTACTGATTGATGCAAGCTGCGCAAGCGCGTAATACATCCGAGTTGTGTCGTTTTTATCAGATTCGTAAGCGGCGGTAATTTTTGCGATACCTTCGTCGTATTGTCCGTTCAGAAGAAGGGTAACCGCATCGTCAAGAATCGTCTGGTATGCTTTAGTTGTGTCTGTAACGGTGATGTCGTGGGTCCCTGTTACGGGAATCCCGTTGTATGCAAACGATACACTCTGACTGCCTTTTGTTGTGTTGTCGAATCCGGTTATTTTGCTGTTAGCACTGGTAAGGACTACTGTTGAAGAAGTATTATTGCTGTAGGTCAGTTTTACTGAAAGTCCCGTGTAATCAAACGCATCTCCTGTTTCGTATGCAGTTTTTGTAACGGCAGTATCTGTTTCAAGTTCTGCACTTTTAATTGTCACTTCTTCAGCACCTGTTATTTTTGAAGTCATAAATCCATCTGTTTTTGCTTCATCTGTTACGACAAATATGCCGTCTTTTTCTGTTCCGGTTGATTCGTCGATTGTTTTTGCACTTGTAATTGTGACTTTTCCGGTAACAGTGATTGTCGGAGTGCTTGTATCTGATTTTGAAACGGTGATTGTACTGATTGTACCGCCTGAAACAGATACCGTGTCCACGTCCGCTGCAATCTGCATTGTTTCGATTGTCGTACCGGTACTTCCCTGAACGGATACACCTGTTGTTTCGATCTTCATCGTTGTTGTCGCTGCTGTATCTTCAAGAACAATATGTACGGCAGCCTTTATAACAACTACAGCTTTAATAGTAGACGTTCCTTTTATATGGATACTGTTAGAGCCACCGCCTGCAACGGTAAAACTGTCTGCTGAACAATCTTCAATTGCCAGGTCTCCGTTTCCGATTCCTGCAGCTGCAACGATGTTTACGTTTTTAAGGTTTTTAAGTGTAACTCCTGCAACGTTAACCGTAAGTATTTTTCCGCTGAAATCTGCATTTTCCACAGTTACGGCGTTGTTTACAGCTGCATCTTCCGATAGTATTGCATCCTGAAAATCGACAACGGAACTGCCTTTGTTAATTTTTCCAGTGACAGAGGTATCTTCCGTTCCGGGGTTGTTGACGTCATTACAACCTGTAGCCGCGAAAACAAGAGCTGCAATCGTGAGAATAATGAATAATTTTTTCATATAGCTCTCCCCTTATGAATATAATTTATAACATTCTGTTATATAGTTGAAACTATATGTTCATTTAAATGTTATGTCAAGTTTTATTTAATTATCTCTGCTGCGATACCGGTTCCTTCATGTTATTTCAGGGACTGCTCAGAATGTAATAATCTCTTCGTATACTTCGATGGCATAATGGTCGGTCATGCCCGAGATATATTCAATAACGCATTTCTGATACGATTCATTATCGTTTACATCGAATACTTGTTTCGTGTTGTAACGCAGGATCTGCTTGCGGTCCGGGTGTGTATGAGGTTTGTAATTAGTATATTTTATGAGCCAGTCTTCAAAAGTTGCACAAAGGTTTGGATAGTAGCGTAATGCCTGTGCAGCCCGTCCTGTCTGCGCATACTGCTGGACACGCATCAGCGTACGGTACAGTGTTCTGATTATTCCAGTTGCATACTGCTGGAATTCACGGAGGCGCCAGTGATTGTAAATGTTTGCATAGTTGAATTTTTTTAATTCAACTATAAATCTGAAGTATTCATCCGAAAAACATAAACCTTTTTCAGGACTGCTCTGTTCGCACAGGTCAACGATAAGGTCATTGATGAGAACTGTCGTATTGACGGCTTTTCCGCTTCTGAGCGCATGTTTTGCCCTGCCGTCACTTTCGAGTCCGAGCGTTGTTGCAACAATTTCACGGAGCTGGCGGTATGACGACATATCAAGTATATGGTACGCCCGTGCGTCTTCAATGTCGCGTCCAAGATAGGCAATTTTGTCCGCAATTTTAACAACGCATCCTTCCCATGTATACGGCTGAATAAGTCCGGGGCGTTTTATTGAATATAAGTCGATTGCTTCTGTGCGGGGTCTGATTCCCTGCTGGTCTATTTCACCGCAGTGGCAGATCAGGCCGTCTCGTACCGCATACGTGAGGTTCAGCGGCTGCTGTGCTCCGTCAGGATCGGCAAGTGTTTCGATATAGTCTGCAAAAAAAAGACTGTTGCGCTCATGCCAGAATTTTCTGGGCGCGTTGGGCATCTCTTTTTGCTGGAGAAGCATGTTAAGACAGTCTTCTCCATGATGTCCGAACGGTGCATGTCCTATGTCGTGACCTGCTGCTATTGCAGTTGCCAGCTGTTCGTTGAGTCCGAGATATTTGGAAATAGTTGCCGCAACTGATGCTACGTGGCTTACATGTTCCATGCGTGTACAGATATGGTCATTATGCGGAGCAAAGAATACCTGGGTCTTATGTTTAAGGCGGCTGTATGCCTGACAATGGAGAATACGCGTGTAATCGCGTTCAAAATCAGAACGAATGTCGTTTCCCCGCTCGTACAAAGGAGCTTCCCGTAGTATACATTTTTCCCAGTTTTTTTGTTCGGGACTGCAACGTTCATTTTTAAAAGAATCTTTCATATCCGGTCCTTGTAGTAGTATATCGACAATCTTCTCTGATGATACGGTCTGCCCTGAATTTGTAAGACTTTTAGGGCGCGTAATGCAGCAATAATTTGATTTGTTTTCACACTTATATAATAGTTAAGAAGTGTTAAAAAAAAAAGGTCACCGTCAAAAGGAGGAAAAACGGTGACCTAATCTATTTGCATTGGCTTCCTAGTATACTATAAAAGCAAATAAACAGGAAGTTCGTTACATATAATAACGGTATTTTGAACCGTAGACAATCCCTGATGCTTGACAAAAGTCATAAATCTGTTATTGTGTATATCACGACATTATGACAAAAAAGCATAATCTGTCAGTTTGTTCTTATAGGAGAATCATATGGCAAAAAAATACGCATTTTTATTTCCGGGGCAGGGTGCACAGGAACCTGGTATGGTGAAGGAAGTCTGCGGAACTTTTCCTGACGCTCGCAGAGTTCTTGATTCAGTTTCATCGATTACCGGAAAAGATATGACAAAACTTCTGTGGGAGACAGAGCAGGCTGAACTCAGCCGCAGTGATAACAGTCAGCTTGCAATTACGACAGCTTCTCTTGTAATTGCTGAAGTTCTTAGGACTAAGGGAATTGTTCCTTCCGCTGCAATGGGATTCAGTCTCGGAGAGTTTCCTGCACTGTGCATTGCAGGGGTTCTTTCATTTGATGATGTCATACGTGTAGTTCAGAAACGTGGTCAGATTATGCAAATGGTATGCGAGGAAATTGCAGCTGTCAATGCCGGTCATGCACCGGGAATGAGCGCTATTATTGGCCTGCCACCCGGAAAGGTGCAGGAAATCTGCAATGGACTTAAAGATGTATATGCTGCCAACCTCAACAGTTTCAGGCAGACTGTAATAAGCGGAACAGCTGATGGTCTTGCAGCGGCAGAAAAAGCTGCAACCGAGGCTGGTGCTCGCCGTGCAATCCGTTTGTCTGTAGCGGGACCATTTCACTGTCCGCTCATGCAGAAGGCTGCAGATGAATTTGAGAAGGTACTAGCTGATGTTACGTTTAATGATCCGAAAATTGATTTGTTCAGCAACGTTACTGGCAAAAAGGTAACAAAAGGAGTCGACGCTAAAAAGAATGCCGTGCTTCATCTTACTCATCCGGTTCAATGGATGTCTGAAGAAAAAGTACTCGGTGAAATTATGACTGCAGATACGGCGGACGAATGGATGGTACTTGAGCCTGGTGTCGGCAAAGTATTAAGCGGCCTCTGGAGGGATTCCGGTTTCGGTGAAAAATGGGAAAGTATGCCGATTAATTCTGCAGAATCCATAAACGGAGTACTGTAATGCTGCTTACCGGAAAAAAGGCGCTTGTTACCGGTTCCAGCCGCGGTATCGGACGGAAAATAGTCGAAACATTTTTAAGCGAAGGGGCAGAAGTGTGGGGATTGTGTTCGCATCCGTCGGATGCAAAGGCGGCATTGGAAACATTTGCATCTTCTCATTCTACAAAATTTCATGAAATATGTGCTGATGCCGGAAATGCAGGGCAGCTTTCTGATACAGTAAAAGCTGCCCTGTCAGAGTCTGGGGGATTTGATGTTCTCGTGAATAATGCCGGTATTACGAAGGACGGACTGTCGTTCCGTATGAAAATGGAAGACTGGCAGAAAGTGCTCGACGTGAATCTTACTGCAGTTTTTGTTACTTCTCAGATTATTTCGGACGACATGATTCACCGGAAATCAGGATCAATTATCAATATGTCCAGTATTGTGGGAATCCACGGTGGTGCAGGCCAGGTTAATTATTCTGCAAGCAAAGCAGGACTTATCGGTTATACGAAAAGTCTGGCCAAAGAAGTCGGCTCCCGCGGCGTCCGCGTGAATGCTGTTGCTCCCGGATATATTGAAACAGATATGACAAAAGCAGTAAATGAAAAAGCCCGTGAAGCGTGGCTTGAACAAATTCCTCTGAAACGTCCCGGACAAACATCTGATGTTGCAAATGCAGTGCTGTTCCTTGCATGCGGTATGTCGACATATATTACAGGCCAGGTTCTGGGTGTCGACGGGGGATTGGGTGCGTGAAAAGACATCGGAACATCTGCAGAACTCTTTTGACGTTTGCAGATGCCTTTGTCTTGCTTTGAATTATTCGTATAAATACAGATACAGGAAAGACAGGAGTGTTAATTTATGGAAAAAAGACGCGTAGTCATAACCGGAATGGGAGCTGTTACTCCGTTGGGAAATTCAGTTGAAGAGACATGGAATGCGGCAAAGCAGGGAAAAAGCGGAGTCGGTCTTATTACTCATTTTGATGCAAGCACATTTAAAGCCAGGTATGCAGGAGAAGTAAAAAATTTTGATCCGGCACAGTATATGGATGCTGCTTCTGCCCGTAAGATGGCACGCTTTTCGCAGTATGCAGTTGCAGCTTCTAAAATGGCACTTACCGACGCAGATCTTCTCAACAGTAAGGACATTCTTTCAAATACAGGGATTTTTATGGGTGTCGGAATAGGTGGATTTGAAGTAACTGAAGACTGCTGTGCTAAGTATCTTGCCAGCGATCAGCATAGATGTCCTCCGATGACGATACCGGAACTAATTCCGAATGAAGCCTGTGGTAATATTTGTATGGCATTCGGAATTCACGGACCTGCGCATACAGTAACAACAGCCTGTTCAAGCGGTACCGATGCGATCGGAGATGCGCTTGATTTTATACGTACGGGAAGACGTGATGTATGCCTTGCTGGTGGTGCTGAAAGTACGATAAACGGATACGGAATTGCGGCATTTGAAGTACTGCATGCCCTTTCTACATCATTTAACGACAATCCGACGGCAGGAAGCCGTCCGTTCGATAAAAAACGGGACGGTTTTGTAATGGGCGAAGGAAGTGCTGTTCTTGTTCTTGAAGAGTATGAACATGCCAGAAAACGTGGTGCACATATTTATGTAGAACTTGCCGGGTATGGTGGATCAAGCGATGGGTATCATCTGACAGCACCTAATCCGGACGGTGTGTGCGGAGCTGCAGCCATGACTGAAGCGCTTGGCGATGCAGGTGTAAAGCCGGAAGAAGTACAGTATTATAATGCACACGGAACAAGTACACATATCAACGACCCGAGTGAAACTAAGATGATTAAGAATTCATTCGGCGAAGAAAATGCCAGAAAGCTTCATATTTCGTCAACAAAGAGTATGACGGGACACTGCCTGGGAGCAACTGGTGCTATCGAAGCGATGTTCTGCGTAAAGGCAATTCAGGACAGTTTTATCCCGCCAACGATCAATCTTGATGAACCTGATGTAGAAGGCGGATGCGATCTTGATTATACTCCGAATAAGGGTGTGGAATGCAATGTCGACTGTGCGATGAGTGCGACATTCGGTTTCGGCGGGCATAACGGTGTTATTGTCTTAAAAAAGGTAAAATAATTATGAGTGTTACTACTGACATAGAATCATTGCTTCCGCACCGTAAACCTTTTTTGTTTGTCGACGAAATAGTTTCATGCGATGAGCACGGCAGCGTAAGTACCCGCAGGTTTACAGACGAAGATTTCTTTTTCAAAGGGCATTTTCCGCAGTATCCTGTAGTTCCCGGCGTCATTCTTATTGAAACAATGGCTCAGGCAGGCGGTGCAGCATTGAGTTATCAGAAAAAATTTAAAGAAGGCAGCCTGTTTTTTCTTGGAACGATAGATAAAGTTAAGTTCCGGCACCAAGTCCGTCCTGGTGATACAGTACGTATGGAAATTACAAATCTGCGCGTCACCGGACACATGGTAAAGCAGTCCGGCAGAGCGTATGTAGGTGAAATTCTTGCTGCCGAGGCCGAGTGGATGTGTCTGGTCGGTGAAGCCAACCATTTATAATAAATTTCCTATCACAAGCGGCCGAACGAAAGCATGTGTCTGACCGGCGAAAGCGGCCATGGATAAATAAAATTTTTTTCTCCGGATGGCAGACAAAGTTATAAGGCGTATGCTTCTGCGGAAGCTTACGCCTTTTTTATGTGCGGATTTTTACGGGAATGTTGATTAGATTACTGTAATTAATCATTATTCCCTTAGTTATAATTCTGTTTAATCCATTCAGTAACACGGTCGCTGAGAGATTCAATCTGTCTGCTGCCAGAATTAGCAGTTTCTGCCATAAGATACGGAATGACAATCTGTTCTTTCATATCTGTCCATCCTGCCGGAAAGTTTTCAGGTACACTGAGCATTTCTGCCGGAGGTGTATTAGAAAGAAGCATAGTATCATATAATGGTAAAATGTGTTCGTTTACTTCCTTTAGTGAAGAAAATCCGCCTGCAATACCGAATTGATCTGTATCAAGATTCATTTTTGTTTTGTGCTCAAGAATTATGTGCTGGGTATCTGCGTTGAGAAACCATGCAATAAAATCCGATGCCTGTGTTGGATGTTTTGCCCGCTGCGGGATTCCCAGCATAACAAGAGAATCTTCTATTGGAATCTTTTTGTCTTCATAAATCCATCTGTAGTCTATATGTGCTGTTTGTTCAGGTGAAAGGTGAAAGAGAATATCGCTTGTTATATATGCAAAAAGTGTACGACCTGATGTAACCTGTTTATATGCCGGCATGTACAGATATTTATAAATAAAATCCTGCTCGGTTTTTGATGAAATATTAGCGTTTTTTGTCCAGTTACGTAGATAGGTAATTGAATCGGCAAGCCCTTCCGTATTCCATGTGAATGAATTTTTTGATTCGTGAAAATGAGCTCCCGTTGTTTTTGCTGCGAAGTAAAGAAAATCACTATTGCTCTGAGGTGCAAACCCGATTCGTGTAAAGAGACCGTTTTTATTCTGTTTATTATATGCGGCTCCTGCCGTACGTATCTGTTCAAGGGACAGCATATAATTATCTTCCACAAGTTCCTGATTGTCCGTAGAAAAAATTACAGCAGGAAGATTAAAACTTACAGGCAGTAGATATTGTGTACGTTTTACCTGACCTGCTGAAAGTAACTGCGAATAAAACACGGATGATGAAATATGTTCCCTGTCGAATATTGTATCAAGCGGGCGGAATTTTCTACTTGTTTTTTCGGTACGGAGCCAGGGACCGATTACAACATCGGGGGGGGCGCCATTAAGAGCAGTCAAAGCTTTTGACGGATTTGCCTTATAGATAAGCAGCGCTTTCTTATCATCATGAGTACTGTTATACAGTTCAATATACGATGCGAATTCCGGTATATTTGTCCATACAATAATGTGTTTTTCGTTCTTTACAGAACATCCAGTCGACAACAGAACTACTGCACACAGAAATATCTGTGACAGTAGACGTAATGTTTTTTCAGGCACGGTCCATTTTTTCAGCTGTTTCATATATTTCAGAGTATACCGATTCGATTTTGTCTTCGTCTATACTACTGAAAGCAACACGGAGAGTACATTTATCAATGGAGATTGTTCCTATTCCTTTTTCAGTTAAAAGCTTTTTGCGCAAATCCTCTGCATTTATGCTGCGTACATGAAAACTCATGAAGTATCCCGAATTAAACGGCAGCGGCTCAATTACAGATGATTTGTGTGTACTTATAAATTTGCGTACCGCACGGTAACGCGTTTCAAGCAGTTTGCGGAAGAAAGATTTTTGTTCTTCATGAGCGGGATCGTTGAATGCATGTAAAAGCATTGTTTGAGAAGGTGTTGAACTGCATGAAACTGACGAACGGATAACACCCATAAGTTTTTTAATGAGTGCATCGTATTGTGCATCCGTAAAACCTTTGCATCCGAATGTAAGAAATCCACAGCGGAATCCCCATGCAAAATCTTCCTTTGTCGGTCCGTCAGCTTTTACTGCAAGTACGTTTTCATGTATGTCTGCAAGATATGCAAAAAGAGACTGTTTTTCGATGGTTTCTTCATAATCAAGTCCAAAATATGCATCGTCACTTAGAATAAGCAGTCTGGCTCCTGTATCCGCAGTTTCCCTGATGATACGGCAGACTTCCAGGACTTCTTCATGTGTCGGACTATATCCGGAAGGATTCTGTGGGAAGTTCAGGAGTAACCGTACAGAACCATACTTTTTGGCTTCCTGCTTTACAGCCTTTTCAAGACCGGAAATATTGAATTTTCCGTCTTTGAACATTTGAAACTGATGAAATTCGGCTCCACGGCGTGCTTCGACAACGAGCTCATAATTATCCCATGCCGGATCAGATGTAAGCAGCGGTTTTTTATCGTCAAAAAATAAATCAGCTATATATGAAATACCTGCAGTTAATCCGGGAACAACAACAGGCAGGGATATTTTTTTATCTGAAAGCAGAGGGTTTTTCTGTAACATTTTTTCCTGCCATATTTTCCTGAGTTCAGGATTTCCTGCAGTCGGCTCATATGCAACCAGTTCTCCCGCCTTCAATGCGGGAGCATTTTTCTGGATTGACGGCAGAATAGCAGGTGTACCGTTTATGACAGTCATACCGATTGTACCGTTTGCTTTTGTAGCTGCTTTTTTTGCATCGTTGCTCTGTGCAATTATGCCCTTCGGGAAATACATGCGGATGCCCATGTCTGAAAAAAGTGCTTCAGCTGTTGTATTTTTCAGTATATCGTTTAATTCTTGTGCTAATGGATTTAACATGATAAAGTAGATTATCGTGAAACAGGAGTAGATTGTCAATTAAAAAAATGTATATTTATGCATATTTGAGGTTATAAATGGAAAAAAATGACATAAAGCAGGAAGATTTAACGCAATGTCGTGATCTTATTGAGAAATGCCGCAGTGAATCACAAAAACGCATTATCGGACAGCGTTCACTGTTCAACGGGATTATGACGGCCTTTATAGCAGGTGGTCATGTGCTGCTGGAAGGTGTCCCCGGACTTGCAAAAACGCTTGCCGTCCGTACTTTTGCAGAAATATCCGGACTTGATTTTAAACGTATTCAGTTTACTCCTGATCTGCTTCCGGCAGATGTCTCTGGTACGCTTATCTACGAACAGGGCAAAAGCTCGTTTTCTGTTCGAAAGGGACCTGTGTTTACGAATATTGTCCTTGCCGATGAAATAAACAGGGCACCTGCAAAAGTTCAGTCTGCTATGCTTGAAGCAATGGAAGAACGGCAGGTCACAATAGGAGAGGAAACGTACAAACTTCCGGACCCTTTTTTTGTTCTGGCAACACAAAATCCGATAGAACAGGAGGGAACATACAATTTACCGGAGGCTGAGCTTGACCGCTTTCTGCTTAAACTTGTTGTGCCGTATCCGTCGGTGCAGGAGGAACTTGCGATTGTCAAGACTGCTGGAAATGCCCCCTTTGTACCTGTAGACAAAATTCTTTGCGCGGCCGATATGAAGAAATTCCGCAGTCTGCTCGGCGGAATTGTGTGCGACGATAAAATAATTGAATATATTGTTTCCATTACAGCCGTTACGCGTGCAACATCAGGAAAAAAATCTTCCGGGCACGACATTACACGCTATATTACATTCGGCGCTTCTCCGCGGGCAGGGATTGCCATGCTTCAGAGTGCGAAAGTTTCTGCACTCTTTCAGGGGCGTTCGTTTGTTCTTCCGGAAGATGTGAAGACGGTTGCACCTGATGTCCTGCGTCACCGGCTTGTTCTTTCATATGAAGCAGCAGCTGACAGTGTTACTACCGATGAAATTATCGCACGTATTCTTGACTTTGTGCCGGTTCCTTGAAGATGCAGCATCTTCTAGCAGTAAACAGAGAATCTCTCGCGAAACAAGCATCGATGCTTCGTATTGCCTCTGTAAAGCTTGCTGATTGTCTCAAGGCCGGTACGTTCCGCTCTCTATACCGCGGACAGGGCATTGAGTTCAGTGGTGTCCGTGAATATCTGCGGGGCGATGATGTACGCGCGATTGACTGGAATGTAACAGCCCGTATGGGGAAGCCGTTTGTGAAACTTTTTGAAGAAGAACATGAACTGCAGATATTTCTTGTTATAGACAGATCGTTTTCCATGTTTACCGGTTGCGGAAAAAAATCGCGGTATGAAACTGCTGCTGAGGCAGCCGCACTTATAACGATGGCTGCAGAGGTGAATGAAAGCAGTGTTGGTGCCGTTATTTTCGACGGAGAAATACGTTTTTCCTGTTCGCCAGAAAGTGGACGTAACCGGACGATGCTGCTGTTAACCCGTCTTGATGAAACTGACGGGTATGGATGTACCGGCTCAGTACTTGGCAGTGCGCTTACAGGTGCAGGTAAGTTGTTGAAAGAACGTTCGCTTGTTTTTGTCCTGTCTGATTTTCGTTGTACGGCATGGCTTGAACCTCTTGCGTCTCTGTCGCAAAAACATGATGTCGTTGCTGTTCGTATTACAGATTTGATGGACAATGAACTTGCAGAAATGGGAACTGTTCCTTTTGTCGACAGTGAGACAAAGACACGTCTTGTTCTGCCTACATCTTCTTCATTATTCAGAAATGCCTGGCGTACGGATAACAGACAGCATATGGCCCGGTGGCAGGAGGATTGCAGGAAACACTGCGTCCTTCCTTTAATAATCGCTACAGATGACAATCCTGTGCGTGTGCTTTCAAATTTTTTTACTCACCGGGGGCAGAAAGTATGAAAAAGATTCTCGTGCCGGTTGTTGTTTCTATACTGATTTGCAGATTCATGTATGCCCAGTCAGACGTGACGCAGGTTAATCTGCCAAAAAGAATATTCATTGGTGATACAGCTGAAGTCCGTTATACGTTCCGTTCTTCAGTTAATTTTTTTTCAGACATGAACAATTCAGAAACATTACGTGAAATCGATAGTAAATCGCTGGGTTTTAACTGCGAGACAGATGACTATACGGTAACAAAAGCATCGCTCGGTCGCAGTGGTTCTTTATATACATTCAGCCTGACTTTTATTCCATGGCATACAGGAGATATTAATTTTCCGCCTTTTGATCTTGCCCGTGCCATATACGGAACCACATCTTTTACTTTTTCAATCGACATACAGCCTGTTCCTGTTTCTTCTATTCTGCAAAAAGCGGATGACAGGACGCTTCGTCCGCCGGCAGGCCCCCTGCTGCTTCCGGGGACCGTCTATGCGCTGTATGCGGCTGCCGTGATAATTCTTTTTCTTCTTGTTGTTTTGATACGGGTTATTGTAAAGTGGCCTGTTATCTGTAATGCACGTGAAGAAAAAAAGATCCTGCGTTCATATGCCCGTAATGCAAAGGAACTGCTTCGCCGGATCAGACTGCTGGGGAAGGCAGGGACGCAGATAAGTGACATACAGTTTTGTTCAGACCTTCAGCGGCTGATACGACGATATCTTGATTTCAGGTATGGTTATCATTTTTCTACGGTTATTACATCCCAGTTTATGACAGTATTTAACAATGTGACAGCCGGAACTCTGTCGGATAAAAAACAGAAAGCTGCAGAGGAACTCGTGTCTGTGCTGTCCCGTACGGACTATATTCGTTATGCACATGATTCAATTGATTCAAACCGGCTGCCTGCAGAGCAATATTCGACAAAACTTTCAGAAGAAGAACGGGAACAGCTTCTGGAAAGAATACGCGACGCCGTAGATAGTTTTGAGGAGGTTCAGTAAAATGCCGGATTTTCAGAATCCTTCAGCTTTTTCTTTTTTGCTTCTTATTCCTGCTCTGTACATATTTCGATTTCTTGGTATATTTACACGTATTTCATTTCCTTTAACACTTGCAGATTGGAATGGGTCTGTATTTGAGTGGAAAAACGGGATGCGTAGTTTTGTGTCGCATATATCACGGGTAATTGAAATTGCGGGCTTTATAGCGGGAGTTGCGGCGCTTGCAGATCCTGTTGTATATCATCAGGAAAAAGTATATACGTCACGTGGTACAGATATACTTTTTGTCGTAGATACAAGTCCGTCAATGGCGGTGAAGGATATTGCCGGTGGTATATCGCGTTTTAACGCTGCCCGGCAGGCAATCCGGACTCTTATAAAGGATAACAGTGGTGTTTCATTCGGCCTTGTTGCGATGGCTACAGAAGCTGCAGTCGTTGTTCCTCCAACAATGGATCATGATATGTTCTTATCCCGTCTTGATTCGCTTGTTGTCGGAAATCTCGGCGATGGTTCTGCAATCGGCACTGGATTGAGTACGGCGGTTTATCATCTTGTATCCTCATCAGCTCCGAAAAAATGTATTGTACTGATTACCGATGGTGAAAACAATGCAGGATCAATCCACCCTGAGACAGCAGCGGAACTTGCAGAAAAAAATAATATCCTGCTGTACACACTTGGAATAGGAACCCGGGGGACTGTCCCTCTGGATTATGTAGATCCGAAAACTGGTAAAGTATATTCAGGGTATCTTGAATCGAACTTTGATCCGGCTCCGTTGAAGCAGCTTGCTTTGTCTGCCGGCGGCAGATATTACGGTGTACAGACTGTCGGCGATCTTGCGAATGCCCTTTCAGCGATTGGTCGTGACGTAACCGTCATTCAAACGTATCATATGAAGGCAGAAAGCGAGCGGTATTATGACAGATTTATTCTTATTTCCGCGCTTTTATTTATTGCTGCATGGCTTATACGGCGGTTGTATCTGCAGGAGTTTGTATAATTATGTTTTTTAACTGTGAACGGCCTTATGCATTTTATGGACTTATTATTCTTGTACCTGCAGTATTGATTGCCGTGCGAGAATACCGGAAGATCATTATGAAAACTGCAAAAATTACAGGCGTATATTCATATATCCCCGGCGGAAAGCGTATAAAAAATTTTGTCCGGATTATTGTTTTACGTACGATTTTTCTCTGTCTTGCATGGATTATGCTCGTGTTTGCATATGCCGGTTTTTCATGGGGAGTGTATGAAGTTCCTGCACAAAAAAACGGTAATGCAGTTTCGTTCGTGTTCGATATTTCATACAGCATGAATGCTGATGATGCTCCCGGTGGAATAACAAGGCTTCATGCTGCCGCTAAGTATGCCAATATACTCTTGTCCCACATGGAAAATACTTCTGTT
Source organism: Treponema sp. (assembly GCA_041669845.1). Lineage (GTDB taxonomy): Bacteria > Spirochaetota > Spirochaetia > Treponematales > Treponemataceae > Treponema_D. The sequence continues at coordinate 4,992 of JBAYAJ010000013.1, read as the reverse complement.
TCTGTTGTACTTGCAAAGGGTGACGGAGTTATTGTTATTCCCCTTACAGAGGATACGGCCGTTGTACAATCTTTACTTAGTACGCTTTCTCCTGATCTAATGACGGCAGCAGGTTCTTCACTGGGGAAAGGGGTAGAAGCGGCGCTCAGATCGTTCCCGTCTGATTCTGCACAGAACAGGCATGTCTGGGTATTTACGGATGGAGATGAAACAGACGGACTGCTGACGGGTGCACTGGAAGACTGTGTAAAATACGGTGTAAATGTTTCGCTGATTGGATTCGGATCAGAGCGCGAAATTGAAATTACTGCAGGTGACGGCAGAACAAAAGTCATGACAGCACTTCGTTCCGAAAAAATGAAGAAAACGGCTGCTCAAGTTACAAGGATGGGATTCAGTACGAATACTGATGGTACCGTGAAATATGTAGATGCAACGGAAGCTGGTTCTGCGCTTGAGTTACTTCGTCCTTTTAAAGCGGGTAATACAGGCGATGAAAAAAATACGTCGACGGTAGTGTCATATGAAGTAAAACCTGTGGAACGTTATTCGTTGTTTCTTGTCATGTCAGTCATTTTTTTTGTGTTAAGTTTTGCTGTTGCAGAATTTGATCTGGAAAATCCGGTAAAGCATTCAGCAGGAAACGGATTTATAATTTTCATATGTGCAATTTCGGTTGTGTTTACTTCCTGCAGTCAGGGAAAGGTAGAAAATGCACAGGAACTTATGCGCAGTTCATGGGCGTGGTATCAGAAAAATTACAGAGGTGCAACGGCCGGTTTCCTTCGTGCCGAAGAAAATGCGTTGCAATATAATGACAATGTGACTATTCAGTATGCACGGTATGATCTTGCATCTACATATATTATGGAGGGAGAATACGCTGCTGCCTCCGGCTGTCTGAAGCAGATTACCGCTGCAGCACCTTTGCAGATACGTTATGCGGCATATTATAATGCCGGTATTATTGCGTACCGGAACGGTAAATACAAAGAAGCTGTAGACTGTTTTAGAGATGCCCTCAGAATTGATGGAACAAAAATAGAAGCAAAAGAGAACCTTGAGATAGCGCGTCAGCAGCAGGTTGCAGAAAATGCTCATGGAACAAAAAGTACAGTCATTCCGGTTTCTCAAGAGGACAATAGAACTACAACAATAGAGAGTGCGGTATTTCAGCGGATACGGGAGAACGAAAAAAAACAATGGAAAAACAGCGAATCGGAACAAAACTCGGAATCAGGATCGGATTATTAATATTTTCAGTACTTCCGGCAGAAATTGTATTTTCTCAGTCATATTCTGAGATGCATTCGCTTCAAGTAGTATCGCAGGACAGTGTAATATACTCCGGAAAGGAGAGCATGTTTATGCTCATCATTCCGTCGGTGAAACCTTCAGATGTTCAGGTTGAAACACCGTCGCTGCCATCTGACGTCAGTTTTATTTCGATGCGTCGTACCGATTATGTTGAAAAGAATTTACCGGGTGGTACGAAAATTGATTTATGGCTTGCTTTCCACAGCGCAAAAGAATATTCGCTGCTTCCTCTCAAGATAAAGGTTCGGAACAGATCATATTCGGTACCTTTCAGCGTTATAACTGTTGTACAGGATCCATCAACACTTGCCCCCTGTTTTATAATCAGGTTTGATAATGGAACGGAAGTAGATAATACACAACAGACCGATAAATCCCTTTTTACCGTTTTTGCCGGTGATAAGATCAGGTTTACTGTATTTGTACAGTATGCGGTACAGGTTATGAATTTTGAATGGTCTGTTCCCAAAGATGCACTTTTCACGGAAATACGAACATATCAGATAACGAAAGGCGAGCCTCGGGGACGAGAATCTTTTTCAGAGCGTATACCTGTCGGGCGTTTTGAGTGGCAGCCGCTTGCATCTGGTTCTACTTTGCTGCCTGAGATGCATTTTACCGCAACAGCATACAGCGGAAGCCGCATTGTACTTTCGCAGCCGTATATGCGTATTGATGTTCTTCCTTCCGGGAAAAAAACAGCTGTTACCGCAGATAGTGATGAAAGTTATTTTACTTACGCTTTTACAGAGGCAGAGAAAACTGAAACGGGTAAAGCACGTTCGGTCGTAAGCGATGCTGATTGTGAAAAACTTGCTTTGCTGCGCACAAAGGAACGCCATTCATTTTTTCAAAGGAACGCAGCAGCAGAACGACGCACCTTCGAGAAGAAGCTTGGCCTCACAGAGGAACAAAAAGAGCCTGACTTGCCATTATTTTTTCTTTTATTGGCAGCTACTGTCATATGTGCATTATTTATCATTGTTTTTTTTATTCAGAAGAAACAAAAGTTTGTGTTTATCGACATTGCAGTCGTATGTATTCTTTTTTTCAGTACACTTGTTTCTGGTATGAGGCTTTCGGTCATATACGGAATTTTTAAAGGAGGGTGTATACATTCTGTCCCTGACGAATTATCCGGTTGTGTTTCTCTTGCAGATAAAGGTCAGAGGGTGCGTATTGAAGAAGTTACCGGCAGATGGATGTATGTTCAGTACGGCAGCACAGGTGGCTGGATATCATCTTCCTCTGTTATTATAATAAGGTAGTGGTATTAATGGGTTTGGAGGTTCGTTATGGATTTTGGTGATATTCTTAATCAATGGGACAGACAGCAGAAAGAAGCGGGAAAAAAACAGAAAGAAAGCGGGAAAAATCAAATACCGCATAAAAAAGCGAATGCTCCGACACCGGACGAAAAGGCTGCTGCCCGCCGCAGAGTAACAGATCCGGATTTTGACAAGCGTATAAATCCGGAAGAAGCCTGGCTTCGCAGGTACGGTACTGTCGATAAAGATAAAATTGCAGAAGAAGCAGAAGAGTGTATGAGAGAAAATACACAACAGTATCTTAAGGATCTGCCTGTGGAAGCACGTCTTGATCTTCACGGACTTACGCAGGAAGAAGCGGGAAGCAGACTTAGTTCTTTTATTGGAGATTGTATAAGGCGCGGGATTCGGAAAGTCCTCCTTATTCACGGCAAAGGACTCCATACAACAGGAAGCGATCCTGTTCTTGGTGAGGTTGTTCGTAAATTTATAGAGACTGATAAACGTTGTGGTATGTCGGGACATCCTGAAAAACGCATGGGTGGGAACGGTGCAACATGGCTTGTGTTGAAAGAATAATTACTTCTGGACGGGGATAATAATTATGGAAGACTATAAAATTACTAATGGTATTATTTCTATCGGTGTACGTGGCAGGGGAGCAGAACTTTCGTCTCTGAAAAAGGGGAATGTTGAATATTTGTGGAATGCAGCACCTTCTGTGTGGAACAGATCTGCACCGCAGCTTTTCCCGATAGTAGGTACGCTGTCCGGTAATGAGTACCGGTATGGAGGCAGAACATATTGCATGTCGCGGCACGGATTTGCCCGTGACAGTATATTTTCCGTTTCAAAACAAACTGATAAAAATATCTGTTTTACTTTTCATGATACGCCCGAAACAATGAAAATGTATCCTTTTCCCTTTGTTTTTGACGTAGAATATATTCTTACCGGCAGTACTCTCACATATACATGGCGTATTATGAATACAGGAAAGGATGTTATGTACTTTTCTGTCGGGGGACATCCGGCATTTATGTGTCCACCTTCAGGCGGAAGATTTACCGACTGTTCACTTAAATTCGGCAGCAGAAAGCCGGTGACGGACATAAACTGCGGAACAATAAATGTCGACGGTCTTCTTCAGTCTGAAACATATCATTATATACTGGATGATGGAATATTAAAGATTACAGGTGATATGTTTTCACATGATGTGCTTATTCTTGAAAACAGTGGTATTCATGCTGTTTCGTTGCTGGACAGCGCTATGAAAGAGTACATCCGTGTTGATTTTGATGCAGATATATTCGGCCTCTGGTCGCCGCAGGACAAGCATGCACCATTTCTTTGTATTGAACCCTGGTACGGACGATGCGACCGCGTTGGATTCTGCGGGGAATTAAAAGACCGCGAGTGGGGAAATGTCCTTGAAAGCGGTAAAATTTTTGAGAAATCATTTTCAGTCACAGTGATGTAAGACAGGGGGATAACCAAAAAATAGTAAAAATACTATTGTAATATTTACAATAAATGGCTATTTTTTATACATATACTATGTCACAAGATTTTTATGAGACACTTGGTGTGTCAAGAACAGCAACTGCTGATGAGATAAAAAAAGCATATCGCAATCTTGCATTTAAATATCACCCGGATCGGAATCCTGGTGATAAAGTTGCAGAAGAGAAATTTAAATCGATCAACGCGGCATACAGTATACTCGGCGACGAAACGAAACGTATGCAGTATGACCGCTATGGATCTTCCGAAGACGTATATGGCAGTCAGAATCAGCAGCAGTATTCATATGAAAAAAATGACGGAACATACGGCAGCGACGACGCGTTCTGGCAGTGGTTCAGCGGTAATTCCCAGGATAATGATTATCAGCAGAGACATTATACCTATAGATGGTCTTCCGGCGGAAATTCCGGGACACGCCAGGAACTTCATGCACAGCTTTATTCAAAGATCGTACAGACAATTTTCGGTGGTGCCATAAGTAGTTTTCTTGGACCGTTTCTTCCCCTTGTGTCGTTTATCTGTTTTTTTGTAATGATAAACGGCATAGTCGGGATCGTAAAATCTGTTATTGGACTTATAAAATTAGATAAGCAGAAACCCGATAAATAGAATCGACGTTCACCGCTGGCGGAAAATTATTCTGCCGCGGTTCAGATCATAGGGAGAAAGAGCTACTTTTACAGTGTCGCCCGGTACGATTCTGATATAATGTTTGCGCATTTTTCCTGATAAAGCTGCAAGAATAAGATGTCCGTTCTGCAGTTCAATTTTGAAAGTCGTGTTCGGTAAAGCTTCTTTTACAACACCTTCGACTTCAATTGCTTCCTCTTTAGCCACAATTCCTCCAAATAAAACGTAACAAAATACGAAAAAAGTT
>JBAYAJ010000012.1:0-28041 GCA_041669845.1 Treponema sp. | reverse complement strand
CTTAAGGCTCGGCATACGGTATGCGGGCAGTTCAAGTACGAACGGAACCGGCTTCCCTTTAAATGCCGTATTTTTAAGCAGAAGAGCTGACAGAACTGCCATAATAAATCCACCCACATACAGGCAAACCATTACGAGCGCCGCATGTTCAGGAAAAAAGACCATTGAAAACAGTGAAAAAACAGGCAGCTTCGCACTGCACGACATGAACGGAATAATGAATATCGTCATTTTCTTGTCCCTGCGGCTTGAAAGTGTACGGGTAGACATAACAGCCGGAACCGAACAGCCGAAACCGATAAGCATCGGGACGAACGATTTACCTGACAGCCCGATTTTCCGGAGGGCTGAATCCATGACGAACGCAACACGGGCCATGTAGCCGGTATCCTCAAGCATGGCAAGGAAGAAGAACAGAACAAGGATTGTGGGCATAAACGAAAGCACACTGCCTATTCCTGCGCATAAACCGTCGACAATAAGCGAATGAGCAGGCAGTGCAAGCCCGTATACCGTTAATGCGTGGTCTATGATATTTGTCAGCCAGTCAAGTCCGGCGCCGAACCAGTCGCTCAGCAACTTACCGATAAGGCCGAAAGTCAGATAAAAAATAAGCGACATTATGCCTAGAAAGATGGGAATGGCCCAGTATTTACTTGTGAGTACTCCATCTATTCTGGTGGAACGCTTCTGCTCTATCGTTTCACCCACACGGCGCACACAGTCACTTGTTACTTTTGCTATATAGGCATAACGCATATCCGCTATTGCCGCAGCACGGTCTGTTCCCGCATCCCGTTCCATTTCCGTTGTAATGTGACCGAGAATATCGTGTTCGTTTTCGTTAAGGCCGAGTTCATCAAGAATAACTTTATCCCCTTCAATCAGCTTGGTCGCACAGTATCTGGAAGGGAGTCCGCGCGCCTCGCAATGATCGGAAATAAGATGAGTCATTGAATGTATAGCCTGGTGAACAGGCCCTATGTCGCAGAAATCTATTTTTGCAGGTTTCTTTTTATTAACGGCTGTATCCATGAGGCGCTGTACCAGCTCGGAAATACCGTCGCCTTTTACTGCGGAAATCGGAACTGCAGCAAGCTGCATATTGTCCTCAAGCTTAAGCACATCGATAGAGTTTCCTGCCGCAGTCACTTCATCCATCATATTAAGAGCAAGCACCATCGGAATACCGAGTTCCTCGAGCTGCAGGGACAAATACAGGTTACGCTCAATGTTCGTCGAATCCAGAATGTTAAGGATTGCGTCCGGTTTATCCTTCATGAGAAAATCACGTGTAACAATTTCTTCAGGTGTATAAGGGGAAAGCGAATAAATCCCCGGAAGGTCGACAACTTCTATTGTAAGATTTTTTTCATTCGAAGATTCGGGCTGCATGAACGACTGTTTAATGAAGCCGCTCTTGCGTTCTACGGTAACGCCCGGAAAATTACCGACATGCTGCTGGCTCCCCGTAAGCTGATTGAACAGCGACGTTTTTCCGCAGTTCTGATTGCCCACAAGTGCAACGGTAAGTTTCATTGTGCACCCCGCTTACAGTACGGACATGCAGCGGCAGAACACGCGCTGCATGCATACGGGCTTTCCGGCTGTTCAAGCTCAACTTTATCCGCGTCATCTTTGCGGAGTGTAAGCTCATATCCGCGGAGGTTAAGCTCCATCGGATCGCCAAGGGGTGCTGTTTTACGCACAAGGATTTGTGTTCCCGGCGTAAGTCCCATATCCAGAAGGTGATGACGCAGCGCGTCCTCACCGCCGACCGTTTTAATGATACCGCATTTTCCCGGTACAAGTTGGGATAGTTTCATATCAACTACAATATAGTTAGTTTAGACTAACTAGTCAAGCTGGTGCTGCTTCGTCGAGGAATGTACTGATTAAATCCTGACGGATTAAAGAGTGCTGTCTCAGTTATGCGAATGCCCTGCATAGAGTTTCTTCACGAACTTCCGGTGTAAAGGCACTTACAACAGGCACGACGATAAACGGTATGATTATAGCAATTGATGCGGCAAGCGGCGAATCGGCAGGCCCCAGAATCATTGTTAAAATTATTGCCGCTGCCGTTCCCGTGTAAAGACCGGCGTATGCCCCTGCCTTCGTAATTTTTCTGCTGTAAATACCAAGCATGTACGGAGCAAGAAATGCCCCCGAAAGCACACCCCAGGAAAGTGACATAAGCGTAACTATAAATCCTATTTGAAGTTTTGAAATAAGATAAGAGGCAAGAATAAACACTCCGCTCAGAACCCGCATCATAAGGACGGATTCTTTATCAGTCATACTGCGGTGCAGGTACCCTTTATACAAATCGATTGTAATAGATGATGAACTGACAAGCACCATTGAAGCCAGTGTCGACATGGAAGCTGAAAGGACAAGCAGCATAATTACGGCCAGAAGACCGTCGGGGAGGTGCTGCGACAGCAGTACAGGAACTATCATATCGTAGTTGATTTTACCATTTGCAAGACGAGGCACAGAATCAAGACTGAAAAACACATGGCTGAGCATGCCGGTAAAATAGGCACTTACGCCGATTACCAGCGCAAACAGCGTCGTTATAACAGCCGCCGTCTTTATTACCTGCTCGCTCTTCACTGCATAAAATTTCTGTACCATCTGCGGCAGCCCCCAGGAACCGACGCTCGTCATGAATATAAGCGATGCAACAGTAAGTACGGAAGGCTGCTGCGCAGGAGGAACATGTACAGAATAATTAACACTTACCGTCTTCAGTGCCGCGGTAAGGCCACCCGCCTTATACGTAAGTACTACTACCATCGTAACAGCTCCGCCGAGCATGATGAACCCCTGGATAAAATCGGTAAGCGTAACGGCGAAATATCCGCCGAGCACCAGATAGATACCGGTGATTACGACAAGAATTATCAATGCAAAGTCGAACGAAATGCCGAACGTCGACTCAAACAGATGCCCGAGACCCTTGAATACGGACGCTGAATACGGCAGTAGAAATACGAAAATAAGAACAGCGGAAATCATCTTGAGGTGGTCGCTGTCGTAGCGGGCTTCAAGGAATTCCGGCATAGTCATAGTATCCAGATTCTGCGTCATGCGCCTCGTACGCCGTGCAAGCAGAAGCCACGCACACATCGCACCAAGAACTGCATTCCCGACACCGATAAGCAGCGAACTGAAGCCGAATCCCCAGCCCTGTCTGCCTGCAAAACCTATAAAAACAGCTGCGGAAAAATATGTCGTTCCGTATGCAAACGCCGACATCCACGGGCCGACAGTACGTCCGCCCAGGAAAAAGTCGTTGAGTGTTGAAGTTCTGCGCATACCCCAGATACCGACACAGATCATAACGACCAGAAACAGGAGGAGAAGGATGAGACTGGACATAAAAATATCCTTTTAAAGTATGATAACGTCCGGCAGACAGCGCCGGGCTGCAAGAGAGCAGAAAATAGCCGCCTATAAGTATACACTGCCGTTGGAAATTCCGCAACTTTTTTCGGCGGCAGTGGTTCAGCTTTTACTTTACAAGCGAATCAAGCGCCTGCTGCCGGACAGCAATTACGCGGTCGCACCATGCATCGAATTCCGGATCGGGAATCTGACATTCCTTATGCGACATAATGTATGCCACCGTTTTCCGGAGTCCCTGCGCCATCGTTGTTTCGGTATGAAACGAGGGAACGAGCCTGCAGAGTTTCGAAATATCGAACAGGACAGGATACGATTTATCACCGAGCAGTTCGCCACGGAAGTCATACTGTTTTCCTGCAGCACCGAGAAAGTCCGAAGAAATGTGGACAGCGTGCAGCGGCACGCCGAGCGCACCTGCGATAATTTCATAAATCTGATTCCAGCTGAGCCGTTCGTCCGACATAATCTGCACTGCCTGTCCGACTGCACGGGGATTGCCGAGGAGCCCCGTAAAACCTGCAGCAAAATCGGTATTATATGTAAGCGTCCAGAACGTCGTCCCGTCGCCGGGTATTATGACTGGTTTGCCTTTCAGCATCCGGACGAGCACCTGATAGCTGCCCTTTACTCCGTGCACGGCGACTGGCACACTCCGTTCGTCGAACGTATGGCTCGGGCGTACAATCGTAACCGGGAAACCGTCATTACGGTATTTTTCCATGAGAAAGTCTTCACCTGCTATTTTATTCCGGGAGTATTCCCAGTAAGGATTTACGAGCGGTGTACTTTCCGTAATAAGGTAGTCTGCAGGAGGTTTCTGATATGCAGAGGCTGAACTGATAAAAATGAACTGCTTAGTCTTACCGGCGAACAGACGGAAATCGCGTGCAAGATCAGAGACGGTAAATGCAATAAAATCTGCGACTGCGTCAAACTGCAAACCGTCGAGTTTTGCGGCCGCATCCTGCTCGTTGTGGACGTCGGCATGAAGCTCGTGAACGCCCGTAAGCCCTGTACTGCGGCTGCCGCGGTTTAAAAGCCAGAGTTCTTCTCCCTGAGCGAGGAGCCGCCGGGAAATGGCCATACTGATAGTGCCCGTTCCGCCGATGAATAAGATTTTCACTACGAACCTCCTGATTTATGATACCTGTATTAACGTACAGGATTATTTTATTTACCGTATGATGTTCTTTACGCCGTCCACAATGCGTTTGGCAACGGCGGGATTGTTCATTGTGTATAAATGTATATACTCAAAACCGTTTGCGCACAAATCGATTATCTGACTCACTGCATACGCCAGACCTGCGTCGAATAACGCTTCTCTGTTTCCACCGTACTTATTAATAATTTTTACAAGCCTGTCCGGAAGGGATGCACCGCACAGTGTCACCATCTTTTCAATCTGGTTCCGGTTGATTACGGGCATGATGCCGGCACAGACAGGTACGTCTATTCCCGCAATGCGGCAGTCCTCTACGAACGAAGTAAACATAGTATCTTCAAAAAATAACTGCGAAATAAGCAGAGACGCTCCGGCCTCCGTTTTTTTCACAAGCGCGCGGATATCGGAAATACGGTCGGGAGACTGCGGATGACGTTCGGGATAACACGCGCCTGCAATGCAGAATTTTCCGGGCTGCTTTTCTGCAATATATGTGACAAGATCGGAAGCGTGAAGGAAATCACTCTTTTCCGGTACACCTTCACGTCTGTCTCCGCGCAGTGCAAGAATATTGGTAAGACCGTTGTCCGCAAGCTGCTTTAAAAAATCGTCTATCTCGGATTTTGTGTAGCACAGGCAGGTAAGATGAACAAGCGGTTCAATACCGTACTCATCCTTAATCCGGCGGGAAAGTTCGATAGTCCTGTTGTTGTTTGAGCTGCCGCCTGCACCGAACGTCACGCTGATGAAATCGGGTTTTAATTCGGCAAGAACGTCAAGTGTCTCCGTTATGTCGGAAAGCGGTTTATCGTGTTTCGGAGGATATATTTCAAAAGACAGATTCGGTCTGCCGGATGTAAACTGATCTATTATCTGCATGGGCTATTTTATCATTTTCCCGTGCAAACCGGCAAGCCCGGATCCACCCGGATATAAAAAAACCGCTCCTCATGCAATGCACGGGAACGGTTTTGAGTTCGTTTAAAAAACTACTTATTTGTTGATGACTTTGATCATTTCGCAGAGCTTGTTGCTGTAGCCCCACTCGTTGTCATACCAGCTGATGATTTTTGCAAATGTGTCGTCAAGTGACAGACCTGCTTTTGCATCAAAAATTGATGTGTGGCAGTCATCGCGGAAATCAGTTGAAACAACTTCATCTTCCGTATAACCGAGGATGCCTTTGAGTTCGCCTTCTGAAGCTTTCTTCATAGCAGCCTTGATATCTGCATATGTAGCCGGTTTGTTAAATTCGCAGGTAAGATCAACGACTGATACATCCGGAGCCGGAATACGCATTGAAATACCGGTAAGCTTTTTGTTAAGCTGCGGAAGAACTTTTCCAACGGCCTTTGCAGCACCTGTTGTTGACGGGATGATGTTGTTATAGCAGCTGCGTCCGCCTCTCCAGTCTTTTCCGCCTTTTGCAGGACCGTCGACCGTGAGCTGTGTACCCGTTGTTGCATGAACAGTCGTCATAAGACCGCGTTTGATTCCGAAAGCTTCATCAAGAACTTTAGCGATCGGTGCCAGACAGTTTGTTGTGCAGGATGCGTTGGAAATGATTTTCTCACCGTTGTATGTTTTGTCGTTTACACCGTAAACAAACATCTTCGGTTCGTCGTTGGCACCCTTTGCAGATTCTTTTGAAGGAGCTGAAATAATGACTTTCTTTGCACCACCTCTGATATGAGCTTCTGCGGCAGGAGCTGTAAGGAAGAATCCTGTTGATTCAACAACAACATCGACTTTCTCTTCACCCCATTTAATGTTAGAAGGATCTTTTTCTGCAAAAACGCGGATTTTTTTACCGTTAACAATAAGCTCACTGCCGCTCACTTCTACAGAACCGTCGAAGCGGCCGTGTACTGAATCGTATTTCAGCAGGTATGCAAGATAATCAACAAGCATTTTTGAGGGATTATCTTTGTTGAAAGCAAGAAGGTCGTTAATAGCAACAACTTCCATGTCCTTGCTGAAATTAGAAACTGCAGCACGGAAAACCATGCGGCCAATACGACCGAAACCGTTAATACCGACTCTAATCATAGTCTAGTAGCTCCTTATTATAGAGATTTATGTTATGACAATTTTACGTTTTATGTAAACAAGTGTCAATATGAAGCACGGGATGTTAACAAACCGTAACAAATATGACAATTTATTCATATTTCAAACGAACAGTATAATTACAAAAATATATTATAAAAAAATGAATCAGACCGACTATAACAATATATAGGTAAATAATTACATATAGTTTAGGAGTTAGGTTCTATGAACAAAAATGTCAAAAAGTCGTATAGTCTTGCAAAAAGACTCTCATTAGTCATGCTGCCTGTAATGTGGATTTTGTTTACTATCATGATCATAGTAAACATGAAAATTCTCCGGCCTGCCGTAAAAAACGTCTACAGCTTCAACATTGCTGAAATCGCATCTGCGCGGGCCGCGCAGATCGACGACTGGTTAAAGTCATATTTACTTGATATGAAAGTATACAGTGAAGCTGATATCGTAAAAACGGGAGATGAAAATAAAGTTGTGAACTGGCTGCATCAGAACACACAGCTGCGTAACCATGACTATGATTATATGTTTTTCTGTGGACCGGACGGTTCAACAAAGCGGGATACGGGACTTACAGGAAAAGTAAACGGTATTACTGACAGGGATTACTATAAGGCTGTAATGGAAAACGGTACAGACACATTCATCGGAAATGCCATCGTATCACGTACCTCGAGGAAAACTGTAATTCCTGTTACACGTGCTGCAAAAGATTCAACCGGCAGAACATTTGGTTTCTTTACAGGAATGCTTGGACTCCAGATGCTGCAGGATTCGCTTAAAGTAATAAAAATAGGTAAACAGGGATATATATTCCTTACAGATCGAAATGGTACTATTCTTTCCCATCCTGATGGAAACCGTCTGATGAAAAATTTTAATTACAGTACGGAACTTATACATATTCTCCGTGCCGGAAAAAATTCTGTAATCGAAATAAACAATAAAACGGACGGTCATATATCAGTTGCTGTGGCACCGGTAAAACTGGCAGCAGGATGGATGGTGGGAGTTGTGATTCCTGAAAATCAGATTCAGGAAACAGCCGACAATGTCCGTAACGCATCGCTCTTTATGGAAATTATAACCGGTATTATTTTATATTGTATTGTTACGTTCTCCATTATGTTCGTCATCTCCAGACTGAATATGGTACAGAAGCAGCTTACCGACATTACGAACGGTGATGCGGATCTTACAAAACGTATTCCTGTGAAGAATCATGATGAAATCGGAAGACTTGCTGCAAATTTCAATAAATTTACAGGAAAAATACAGGAAATAATAGCAGCCATACAGAATTCCCGTATACAGCTCGGTACTATAGATACTGCGCTTACTGAAGAAATTCATAACACAGGCAGTTCTGTATCCGGAATTTCGGAAAGTATTGCAAAAATAAGCGGCAGTATTTCACAGCAAAGTACAAGTGTTGAACAAACGGCAGGAAGTGCGGAACAGATATCAAAAAACATAGAGTCGCTTGAGCAGATGATTGAAAATCAGTCTGCAAGTGTCACAAAAGCGTCTGCTTCTGTCGAAGAAATGCTGGGAAACGTCAAGTCTATGGATGCATCTGCAGCTCATATGGCGCAGGAATTTTCACTGCTTGCGGAGGATACTGAAAAAGGCATCAACAAAGACGCCGAAGTTAATGAAAAGATCAGAACAATCGCGGATGAATCACAAATGCTGCAGGATGCGAACGAAATTATTACAAGCATTGCGGAACAGACAAATCTGCTTGCTATGAATGCTGCGATCGAAGCAGCTCATGCAGGAGATGCAGGTAAAGGTTTTTCTGTTGTTGCCGATGAAATCAGAAAACTTGCCGAAACATCTTCCGAACAGTCAAAAAAAATCGGAGACGAACTTAAAAGAATTCAGAAAACTTTTGCAGATGCAGCAGGAGTATCTGATAACGCAAAAAAGGCTTTTGATTCCGTCTCAAAACGTGTTGCAACGACGAATCTGCTTGTTCAGCAGATACATGGTGCTATTCAGGAGGAGAATGAAGGCTCAAAACAAATTCTTGAAGCGCTTAAGTCAATGAACGACAACACCTCACAGGTAAAATCTGCATCAGCTGAAATGACGGAAGGAACAAAAGCAATTCTCATCGAAATAAAAAAACTTCACAATATTTCAGAAGAAATCCGCGGACTGATGACAAATATAACAGTAGAAACGGCAGAGATAAATACAGCAAGTAAAAAACTATCTAATGCATCGGGAGATTTAAATAAAAATGTAAAGGACATAGGATCGCAGATAGATTTGTTTAAGATTTAACTTTTTGAATTCCGGCAGCTTCGGCTGCCATGTTCTTTTTTCGTTCTATATAGCCGCTGTCCTCCAGATATTTTCTCCTGGTTATAATAAGATTTATCAGTTCCTGATACATATTATAATCAACTTCAAGGGCAATCGGCAGAATAAAGTATTCCGTCTCGTCACAGTATCTCTCAATAAATTCCGGATCCGTGACGAATCCAAGACTTATCATATTGCTGATACGGTCGGCACATTTCAGAACTTTTGCACGCTGGCTGCCGTTCGCTATTATGCTCCGAAGATAATCATTTTTAAGCTGACCTTCTTTCTTGGTTACTTCAAGGACAAGTCTGTATACGTCTTTGCCTTCTTCGTCTACATTAATAATCAGGTTCTGATCGAATCCAGGAACATCTTCAATAACGTCGTGGATTACGGATGCCTTAAGAAGTACAGAATCTATATACCCATAATCAATAAGGATAGCCATTGTATCAAGCTGGTGACGGAACATATTGCCGCCTGCATGGCGTGCTTTTCCGATGAGCGCAGTCGCGAGCTGCATGTATGGCGCAAGAAACATGCTTTTCAACAGAAGCATTGCTTCGTTGTCCATTTTACCGGAACGATCCGTATGCATCTCGTACTTGATTTTTCCCATCGGCTTACTCCTCGTTCAAAGATTTAAAGGCTCTTTATGTACGATTCAAGCTTTTCAATGCGCCTTTTATGCTCTTCGAGCTTTTCACGCTCTTCAGCAACAAGTTCGGCGGGCGCATGTTCCGCAAATTTTCCGGAAAGTTTTGCTTCGGTCTTCTCTGCATACCCTCTGGTTACAGTAAGTTCTTTCTGAAAGCGGGCGAGCAGTTGTTCCTTGTTAACACTCTCGTCAATCATAAGGAACGCTTCATGTCCTGTTCCCACAGTACCTATCGCATCCGCAGGTTTTTTATCGACAAAGTCAGTCTTTGAAATCCCCGCAAGCAGTTCAATTATATCTTCCTTCTCTCTGCAGACTTCTGCTGCACTGCCTTTGTCTATGACCAGCGCGAGATGAATTTTCGCCGCAGGCTCTATGCCGCATTCAGTGCGCAGACCGCGTACATTTCGAATAAGCTCCTGAAGTACAGCAAAGCGTTTAGATATGGTTTCGTTCCTGCGTGCATCGTTAACTTCCGGATAAGGAGCGGCAATAAGCATACCAGTATAAAGGCTGTTCGTGACAATACTGTTTGTGCCCGCCTTTCTCCGGTTCTCTGTAATCTCATTAAGCGGAAGTTTTCCGTAAATTTCTTCCGTAACAAACGGTAAAAACGGATGAAGAAGACGAATATTTTCCTCAAGCACGTCGAGCAGAACGGAAACAGCACGATTTTTTTCGTCGTCGTCACCATTTCTGAACGAAAGCTTCGTTGCTTCAACGTACCAGTCGCAGAATTCGTTCCAGAAATATTCATAAAGAGCGGAAGCAGCATCATTATACCGGTATCCCTCAAGAGCGTCTCGTTCTGTACGGACGCATTTATCAAGTTCAGTATAAATCCATCTGTCAAGTTCTGTAAGGTCACTGTCCTTTACAGGAATAAGAGTTCTTCCTTCAAGATTGCCAAGAATATACCTGCTCGCGTTCCAGACTTTGTTTGCAAAACGGCTGCCAAGTTTGAACGATTCTTTATCAACAAGAACATCCTGTCCCTGTGCGCACATAAATCCGAGAGTAAATTTAAATGCGTCGCTTCCGTACATGTCGATTATATCAAGCGGATCAATCCCGTTTCCGAGCGACTTGCTCATCTTGCGGCCCTGCTTATCACGGACAAGTCCGTGTATATAAATATCATGAAACGGTGTTTTTCCGGTAAATTCAAGACCAGCCATTATCATGCGGGCCACCCAGAAAAAAATAATGTCGTATGCCGTTACAAGTGCAGTTGTCGGATAGAACATCTGCAGATCTTTTGTATTCTCCGGCCAGCCGAGCGTGCTGAACGGCCAGAGCCACGAAGAGAACCATGTATCAAGCACGTCCTGATCCTGTTCAAGCTGGTCTTTACCTGCACCGCATTCAGGGCACGTACACGGATCTTCCCGGGAGACGATAGTCTTTCCGCATTTTTTACAGTACCACACAGGAATCCGATGTCCCCACCAGAGCTGGCGGCTTATACACCAGTCGCGGATGTTTTCCATCCAGCTCTTGTAAGTATTTTCCCATTTCCGCGGATAAAAGACGATGTCCCCGTCTTTCCATGCCTTAAGAGCTTTCTCTGCAAGCGGCTGCATCTTCACGAACCACTGATCGGAAAGATACGGTTCCACAACTGTACCGCAGCGGTAGCAGTGTCCGACGGAATGTGTTATTTTTTCTTCACCCTTGAAAAGCCCCAGATCCGTCAAGTCTTTGATTATAAGTTCACGTGCTTTCGCACACGTGAGTCCCCTGTATTTTTCCGGACAGTTTTCATTAAGTGTACCATCGGGATTCAGAATATTTATAATTTCAAGATTATTACGTTTCCCTACCAGCCAGTCATTCGGATCATGAGCCGGCGTAATTTTGACCATACCGGTACCGAACGCCTTATCGACATATGCATCGGCAATAAGCGGAATTGTACGGCCGGTAAGCGGCAGTGTCAGTTTTTTCCCGACGACATCCTTATAACGTTCATCTGTCGGATTTACTGCAACGGCTGTATCGCCTAACAGTGTCTCGGGACGCGTTGTTGCGATTTCAATTTTCGTTGAACCGTCGGGAGCCGGACCGTCAGCATATTCGTACCAGATGTGGTACATAGCACCGGCCGTGTCGGTATGGTCTACCTCGTCGTCGGCAAGAGCCGTTCCACAACGAGGGCACCAGTTAACAAGATAATGCCCCTTATAAATAAGTCCGCGCTCGTAAAGCGTAACAAACACGTCGCGTACAGCCTTCGAAAGCCCCTCATCCATTGTAAAACGTTCCCGGTCCCAGTCCGTGCTGTTGCCGAGTTTGCGCTGCTGCCGTACAATTGTATTGTGG
The DNA here is from genome assembly GCA_041669845.1 of Treponema sp. Classification (GTDB taxonomy): domain Bacteria; phylum Spirochaetota; class Spirochaetia; order Treponematales; family Treponemataceae; genus Treponema_D. The sequence continues at coordinate 16,096 of JBAYAJ010000012.1, read as the reverse complement.
TGGTCGTTCTTCACAGCCCAGGTTCGTTCAAGAAATTTCTCCCGTCCGATGTCGTTGCGCGTCAGTCCTTCTTTCTTGAGAGCACGTTCAACGACATTCTGGGTCGCAATACCTGCATGATCAGTTCCCGTTATCCAGAGGGTATTGTCGCCCTTCATACGGTGGTAACGAACCACAATATCCTGTAATGTATTATTCAATCCGTGCCCGACATGAAGGACACCGGTAACGTTCGGAGGTGGAATAACAACAGTATATGTAGATTTCCGAAGAACTTCTGAAGACATTCCGGCAGTACGTTTCTCATATTCGGCATGAACCGGGGAAGCAGCATCAGAAGCAGGTTTGAACCAGCCGTTATGCTCCCATTCAGTATATATACGATCTTCAAATTCTTTCGGATTATATGCTTTTTCTAACTCTATTGCTTTCATAAACCGGAATTATAGCAGATTATACCGGGTGTTACAATATTGGTACTGTATAACTACATATTATAGAAGCTATTTGATCTGAGTATGTTGAAAAAAAATTACTTGATTATTATACTAAAATTATGCTTGAAAATGAGCTCAGGAATAAAAAGCGGCATTTCATGATGGCGGTGATGGATATAGTCCTTTTTAGCTGCCATACACTGCTGCTGATTTTTTTTATCTGTACACAAATAAAAATCATGATATATGTGAATATTTTCAGTGTTTCTTTCTACGGTGTACTTTTTATTCTTCTAAAACACAATATAGTTCATACATCTCTTTCAACATGGTTGTCCACTGTTGAAATCATGATTCATCTTATATTTGCACTTCTCTGTCTGGGCTGGTCATGCGGATTCCAGCTGTATTGTATCGGTCTGCTGAGCATACTCTTTTTTTCTTCATACGGTTCGGATAAAAACGACGCTTATATTTTTCATCCTGTACAGGCCAGTATTATTTCTATGATTATCTTTTTCAGCATGGAATATTATACTTCGCTGAACGAACCTGTATATATGGTTTCATTTTTCATACAAAAATTTTTATACACTGCCAACGCTTTGTTTATTTTTTTCCTTGTAATCATATTTTCTAAAGTGTACTCAGACATTATCCGCTCCTCAGAACTGAAAATCAGGAATGAAGCAGATATTGATGAATTAACAAAACTGTACAACCGCCGGAAAATGCGTGAAATCATCGGTAATTTTCATGAAGAAGCTGTAAAAAAACGTACACATTACTGCATCGCTATGTTCGATATAGACAATTTCAAAAAAGTAAACGACTCATACGGACACGCAGCCGGCGATTATGTTCTGATAACGATAAGTAAAATACTTCTAGAAAACTGTTCAGATACGGCGAAAGTCTGCAGATGGGGCGGAGAGGAGTTTTTATTTATTGAGCAATACAAAACGGATAATTTCGAATGTATAGACCGCATTGAATCAATACGAAAAAGTATAGAAGAATACACGTTTATATATGGCAGCAGGTCTTTCAATCTAACGGTAACAGCAGGTGCCTCAACCTTCAGTGGAGACACGACAATCGCTAAAGTAATAGCAAAAGCCGATGAAAATCTGTATCTCGGGAAAAACAGTGGAAAAAACAAAATAATAACGTAGTAGTATACTTATTATTGTACAGCATATAATCCGCAGGGATCGGTCCATACAGTTTCATCTTCATATTCAATTCTGTCCGCATATACGGAATCAGTCCGATACGGTTCTTCCGGTACAACTGTTATATATTCGTCCAGACTGATACAAAATTCTACTGTGCCATATGCCTGCACTCCCTGTATATTCTCAACAGTAACGCAGTTCTTTGAGAAAGGAGGATTACCGTTTTCATCATATAAATATAAAGTCAAAGTAAAAGATTTTATGTCTTTATTGGAATTATTATAAAAAGTGACATCCAATCCTGCATATTTAAATTCATTCTTCGTTGAAAATAACGATACGGAACAATCGATACAGTACGGGCGAACACCGAAGGCATATACCGGATCTTTCCAGAGAAAAACAAGAAAGAAAAGGAAAAAAACATTCTTTTTTTTCATCATCTTATTATTTCTCCCGGAATCGTCTGATGCTTTACAGCAAATTCTGTACCAGTTTCACTCCTCCCTACTCTGATAGAATACCTGTTTTGTCCGAAAGACGGATGTCTCCTTTTCAGCCGGAGTAAATTGTCCGCGATTAGAAACGGCCGGTCAGAATTTCCGGTTATACTGCGGACTTTTATCGTTCCAGTTTTTTTCCTGCAGATTTTTTTTTCAACTTCCTGTGCACTGTTTTTCCTGTACAGCTCGTTTATTGCTGCTTTCCGGCAGTTACTATACACAGGAGGCGGCAGACATTTTATAGATTTCAGGACTTCACTTATAACATTCGTGCAATGTAAAAAACAGACCTTCAAATCTTCTGCTCCATATTGCTCTACAACCATGTCCACAAGTTTTTCATGTACCGATACGATATCCACAAGTACTGTCCTTCTTCCGTTTTTCCGTATAACGTTTTCGATAATCATGCCCTTTAATACAGAAGCAAGGACCCGCGGCTCAATTCCGAAACCTACTATCCGTTGAAAAACATCCACCGGGTCATCCATCCGCAGAGACGACAGTACAAGATGCCCCGCAAGCGATGCCTGCACTGTGATTTGTGCGACCCGCTTGCTACGGATTTCTTCTATAACAGACACATCCGGTCTTTTATTTTCCCGTTTTTCCTGCCGCAGCAGCATGAAAAATGCTGCAAGCGCATCCGAATTGTCTTTTCCTGCTGGTCCGCATACAAGTATAAGTCCATTCTTCTCTTTCATCATTTGAACAATTTTCTGTATCTGAAGCATGTTCAATCCAAGCCTGGTAGTCAAAAAAGAATTCTGTTTCATAAATTCCTCCTCTGTCTGCTGTGAAACACCGATTAAATTTTATAAGCCTTAGAAATTTAACCGGCATGTCTCCGGATTCTGATATATAACAGTTCTTCCCTTTTAATCGTATAGAAGTGATCAAAAACGGATATTTTTAAATCAGTTTTTTCTGTAAAGAACACAGAATACCGGTTGCAGGTATTTCCATTGCGTTTCATAATCTTTTCTGTTACTATTTCACAGGGTATCCAAAAATGATTACATACTGGCAGCAGAAAAACGGACAATTTTTACGCGTAAACAAAAATCAAATCGACGATTCTGCTCCTGTCTGGGTTGATGCCCGTAAATTAACTAATATAGACACAGCTCTGCTGGAGGCAGGCTGCGGTATTGACTACGACCATATAACGGATATTCTTGATCCTGATGAACTTTCCCGTATCGAAGACGGCGATACATATGTACTCACAATTGTACGTATTCCTGTTTATGAAGCTAATGCAGAAGTTCCCTATTACACTATTCCGCTCGGCATTATTCTTGAAGAAAACACGATTATCACGATATGCGGTTCAAACAATGAAGTACTTGAAGATATTTCATCAGGACATGTAAAAGGAATAATTCTTGCGGATTTTCCGGCATTCATCATCAGTCTGCTCAGCCGGGCTGATATTACTTTTCTTAAATACCTCAAGGAAATAAACAGGCAGTCGTCAACAATTCAGCGGGACCTGCAGGGATCCATCGAAAACAAAGAAATAATCAAAATGCTCAATCTGCAGAAATCTCTTGAATATTTTACGACATCTCTCTCAAGCAATCAGCTTCTTCTTTCAAAGCTGCGTAAAACCAAACTTATGACATTCGACGACGATGACGACGACTGGCTCGATGATGTAGAGATTGATAACCGGCAGGCTATGGGAATGGCAGACACGTACAGCAATATTCTTACAAGTCTTATGGATACATTCACTTCAGTCATTTCCAATAATCTTAACATCATCATGAAAAAACTCACTGTCATAAATCTTGTGCTCATGGTCCCTACTTTTATAACAAGCTTTTTCGGCATGAATATTCCGCTTCCGTTTGCACACAACGGCTGGATCGGCATGCTTGTTATTTCAGGTGTATGTCTGCTTACAACAATCGTTACGGCGTATATGCTTCGTGATCGTTTCCCTGTACGAAAACCTTCACAACGGAGGAAAAACAAACAATGAAAAAAATAATTATCCCTGCATTATTTGCACTATTTCTGTCGTCTCTTGCAGCTCAGCCGGCAGAAGATTCTTTTCACGACATTGATATGGTGCAGCTTGCACAGACGACAGGAAGTGAAAAACCTTCCTTCGTAATCGGCGACAACAGTCAGTCTTATACGGCGACAAGGTATGTCGATCCGTTCAAAATCAATAAATACGAAACAACGTATGCACTCTGGTTCCGTACACGAGTCGAAGCAGAAAAAAAAGGATATTTTTTTACTGACCCCGGTCAGGAAGGTTCCGCCGGCCGCCGGGGGCGGTATCCGACAGAAACAGGGAGTCTGCAACCAGTCACAATGATAAGCTGGTACGACGCAATCGTCTGGTGCAACGCCCTCAGCGAAATAGAAGGCAGAACCCCCTGCTATACATACAAAGGAGATGTGCTCCGTGATTCCTCCAACACATCATCGTGCGATCTGGCCGTATGTGACTGGGATGCAGACGGTTACCGGCTTCCGTCTGAAACTGAATGGGAATATGCTGCACGTGTCATGAAAACAGGATTCCAGCGCGGTGATTATGCAAGCGGACAGGAAAATGACGGTCTTAAAGGCGACGTTCATGTAAAAAGCGAACAGTTTGTTGCATGGTTTGACATGAATACTAACATGACCCGGACAGTCGGAACTGCAGGTACACTTTTTACCCCTGATGCTCTGCCTGCACCCGGTTCAGGAAATCCAAACAGTGCAGGACTTTATGATATGAGCGGGAATGTGCTTGAATTCTGCTGGGACTGGTTTGCTGATTATACAGAACAGGAAAAAGAAAAACGTGCAGCAGGACCCGAATATGGTTCGCAGCGGGTAAGCCGCGGAGGAAGCTGGTCGCCGTATACAGAATTCATCTGCGCCGGTGACCGCTATTCGTATGACCCGAACGAAGTCTATAACTATATGGGCTTCAGAATCTGTTCAAGCAGATAAATCAATCAATTCGTCTTCTTCAGTTCTGCACGTGTCACTATCCAACCGTTATGGTCTTTCTCTACTTCCATGACAGCATAACAACCGTCCGCGAGAGGTCCGGGATTAATAACAACAGTGCTGTTGATCTTGTCAACAGCAGCACCTTCGTGAATATGTCCGGTTATAACCGCAAGAGGTGCTTTATCTTCAATAAATTTCCGCAGAAGAGGAGAACCGGCATGTACGGTCGGATTTACAGCGTCACACTTTGTATCTTTCGGAGGATTATGCATGATCAGGATGAGGTTATTCCAGTGCCCGTTCTCATCTCCTCCTTCTTTCGTATTTTCCACGATGCTGAAATCAGAAAGGAGTTCCTCATCTGTACGTTCGTTCGGTGTAGTACCTGTAAATTTACTGCCCCCTCCGCTTCCGGCAAAGCACAATCCATCGTGATATACCAGTGTTGACTCAACACTGATATCCTTTTTTTCTATTTCTTCAAGAAAATCAGGTTCGTCGCAGTTTCCGATGACGGAAAAAATAGTTTCATGTTTTTTACACAATGCTTCCAGTGCAGGCATTCCTGTTTCAGGACGAGTAAACGCTGCAAAATCTCCTGCAAACAGGACTGCATCCGCAGATTTAAATTCGTCATCTAATTTGTCAAGCATCGGTATATTTCCATGAAGATCAGATATAACCAGAAAATTCATATACATACTCCTGTCAAGGCTTTATTGAAATTTAGTCTGTTTGTCCTTAAATATGCTCCATCGCAGTACAAAGAACCTGCATCTGTTCCGGTGTTCCGATTGTTATACGAAGGTAATCCTCAATTCCTTTCGTGGCAAAATGACGTACCAGAATGCCCTGTTCTTTTATTCTGCTGTATGCTTCTTCGCCCCGGATGCCGGTCTTCTTTGCAAATACAAAATTAGTCTGTGACGGGATAACATCCCATCCGTGCAGAGTAAGGAAGGTACTGAACTTTTCACGCTCACTGACAATTTTTTTTGCGCAATCAGCATAATATCCATCGTTGCGGCAGGCCGCAGTGCCGGCCACCTGAGCAACCGCATCAATCGGAAAATGGTTAAGAGAATTCTTTACGGTTGTAACGGTCCGGGCAATTTCCGGAGAAGCAACAATATAACCGAGCCGCATTCCCGCACTGCACAGGCTTTTGCTGAACGTACGTACAATCAGAAGATTCGGAAAATCTGCAAGAAGCGGGATGCAGCTTTCTCCTCCAAAATCAACATATGCTTCATCGACCACGAACACCTTATCTCTGCGTGTCCTTTGAAGCATTTCCCGAATCTGACTGCGGGTTAGTCCCCTTCCGGTCGGTGCATTCGGGTTTGCAAATATGATACCTGATCTGTTCCGCTTTTCATGTGCAACCATCTTTTCAGTATCAAGCGTCCAGTCTTGATTAAGCTTTACCGGATCAAGCGGAATATTATAGAAACCACCGTAGACCGGATAAAAACTGTATGAGAATTCCGGAACTACAAGTCTGCAGCCGGAATCAAAAAATGCATAAAACACGAACGAAAGTACTTCGTCGCTGCCATTACCGCTGTAAATCATGTCCGGAGTAACCGTAAACGGAATTTTGTCTTCTTCAGCAGGGCTGCACTGTTTTCCGCCTGAAACAGCACGGCAGAGGACGCCGCCGGTTCTGTTAAGCATACCAGCAACCGCTTCATGAAGGGTGAGCGAATCAGGATCAGGATACAGGCCAAGTTTTTCCGGAGAACCGCTTATAAAACCTGTAACGGTGGATATAACTTCCGGGCAAGGTGGATAAGGGTTTTCGTTTGCATTCAGCTTGATATAGCTTCTGTCTTTAGGCTGTTCACCCGGTACATACGGATGAAGATTCTTCATGCGTTTTGAATTCATTTTAATCCTTCTGATTTTATTTATCTATTTTATTCTTATGCAGACTCTCCTGCAAGTCCCGGCAGCCTGTTGAAAAACAGTGCTGCGTTAATTCACTAAATTAAAGTTGCGGAAAGCTTTTTTTACTGCTACAATACATATATGTCTATATCGGCAAATTTGGGCACTCTACTTCGTTTTTACGCAACCAGACAGGGATCGGCATTCGTCAGCTTCCATGATTTCTGCGATTATCTTAAAAAGTATGCTGAACATCATGTTGAAGAACAGGCTGACCTTGTGAAATATCTTGGTAACCCGGAAGATATTGTTCAGTCAGAACTGGAAAAACTTGCAGAAAAACATCTGGTATATTTTTTGGACCGTACGCCGGACAAGCTGACTATTATTGTAATAATGTATTTTACTGTGCAATATGCACAACGTTATAAAGAAATTTCAACAAATCCGTCAATTCCATTTCCTTCGATTGCAGACCTTCCGAAGCAGGTTCCATTTGATGCAATAGAAAGTGAAAATGCAACTGATCTTTTCCCGGTATTATTTGCAGGGCAGGATCTAAAATCTCCCCGGTTATTCTGTGTACAGCTTCCTCACGATGTACCACCCATTCTGTTACCGGAATGTATTCCCGTAAACATTCTGACGAATGCAGCAATGGCAAAACTCCGTACAATGCTCAAAAAAGAAGAATATCACGATTATTTTCTGAAAAAGCTCAGAAATGCAAATCCGGGGAAGGAACTTTCGACACAGACTTTTTTTGACCAGATTATAAGCAGACCGGACACCGCATTACAATCGATGGAAACTTCAGGTGACGCATTCTACTTCTGGAGTCAGCTCTGCTATTTTGTCCGTCAGGATTTTGAAAAAGTAAAAGATATGACGCTTGAAGACACAAACCTTCTTCAGTCAGTTTCAATTTCCGAGCTTTACATGCTTATGCTTAAAAACAAAATTCAAAAACAGCAGCAGAAACAGGATGCATTGCGTGATCTGGAGCAGGCTCTTAATAAACCGCCGTATTTCTACTCAATGCAGGGAATTCTGAAACTGACAGATGCAAAAGGTATCCCGCTGCATGGACGTTATTCAGATGCAGATCTAAAAAATTTTCTTGAAACTCTGACATCTGAAAGTAAAGATACAGAATTACCCCGGCTGCTTGTATTTAAAATTGATTCAGGAATGCGTTATTTTGTTTACAAAACAAAAGTTTTCCCGCTTATTGTACGGTTATGCAATGAGGCACATGATATAGTAGAGAAAAAACTTATCGATAAATGGTTCAACGTACTTGAAAATTATGAAAAGCTGTCTGAAATGCATGGGCGGCAGGAATTTGAGGAATGTATCAAAAAAGAAGTTGAAGCAGAATCTCCTGTTCTTTATGCACTTCTCAATTCGAATTTTCTTCCTATATTGGACATCGAAATGCAAAACGATATGGAAAACCGAAAATTTAAACTGTTTTCCGACGGACATTTGCTCCCGTACAGCAAACTGTTGATGCTCGACTGTAACACGATTCTTTCAAGCGCAAAAATAATGCTGCCGTTCTGGTATATTATTCCCGTTATTTCACAAATCGTCCGTTTCTTCATGAAAAGACCAAAAACAAAAAAAACTGTAGTAAAATCTGCCAACGCAGAGTACGCGGAAGAAAAGAAACCGGAAAAAAACATGACGAAACGGGAAGCTCTTGCAGCAGCAGCCAAAAAACAGGAAGAACGTTTTATTCCTGCCGGTTCAACAATCGACCGTGAACTTGATTCATATTGTAATCAATGGAACAAGCTCATAACGAAAGAAGCGCACATACAGCTTACGGAGGATGTAAATTCTCTTATCCGTGATTATATGCGCAAAGTAATACATACTATTTCCGCAAATACTTTTACAACTGAACGCATAGGAAGTCTTGCTGAAACACTCATAAAAACGCCGAATATGCAGAAAATTACTGATCAGGACGCATTATATATGTATACGCAGTTATACATCCTTCGTCTGGTCGAAAACGGCTGACCGGAACTCTTTCTTTTATAAAAAACAGGAAAATACTCCAAAAAAGAACATTCTGAGCGATATATAACAACAGGAGTGCAATAATAAAATGTTCTCCTGTTCTGTCCGGCCGGACAAAAACAACATATCGTATCTATTAAGGAGTATCAGTATGAATCAGTTAAACTCTCTCATTCTGGAAGGAAACATTACGCGTGAACCAGAATACAGCGAAACACCACACGGGTGTAAAGTCTGCAGGATTCCGCTTGCAGTTAACCACTATTACAAAAACAGCGACGGACAGGGCACAGAAGACGTCTCATATTTTGATGTTGAAGTCTTCGGCAAAATGGCGGAATATTGCCAGACCCGGACAGAAAAAGGCCGCGGGATGCGTGTTGTCGGTCGTCTGAAACAGGACCGATGGAAAACAACAGACGGAAAAAACGCTTCACGCATATCAATTATAGCCGAACATATCGAATTCAAACCGCGACTCGAGAAAAAAACAAAAAGTAAAGATGAACTTAACGATATAGCCGCGGCAAACGCTGCTGCTGCAGATGAATATGAAATGAATGCAGAAAGTAAAGAGGCTGAAGAAGCCTTATTCTGATACTTTCAGCGGGGCCGCTTTCTGTTCCCCCGTGCTGTGCCTTTTTTGCTGTTTCCCGGTTTTTTATGAAAACCACCTGAACCGTTGCCTGCAATTCGTGCAGCAGCGGCTCTTTCATTTCCCGCTTTGTACTCTTCTATCTGCTGCGGCGAATAGAAACCTTCTTTCCAATTAAACCGGGAAACCCCCGGAAGCACTGAACGTTTAATAATTGAATTTGTTACTTCACGCAGCTGTCCTTTCGTCACTTTTGTTTTTGAAAAATCAAGCAGCAGACGCCTGAAACCAGAATTATAAAGCAAATCAGTTTTATCTGTAATGGCGAATGCTGTTTCCGGCATGACAAATGAACCGTCGGAGGTCGAATTTACCTTGAATGTACCACCTTCCTTATCCAAAAAGTAGGTAAAATCATATTCAGCCGGTAATTTGAAGCGTATACGGAATAATGCCGGATAGGCAAAAACCGGTATAAGAACACGGGAGCGTACCGACTGTTCAAACGTAGATTCAAGATTCTTCCGGGAATTTTCATACGGCATAATAAACGCCCCCAGCCCCTGGTTTTCAAGCCATGAGACAGCCCATCTGTTAAACGTATACAGATACGGCCCGGCAACCATGTTAACGTCTTTTCTTCCCCGCAGCATCTCTATATGAGCTACATTATTAGCGACAAATGTAGTAAAACCTTCTGAAATCAGATCATCAATCGTTGTGCGAAGTAAATCTTCCGATGCAGCAGGACAATACGGATCAAGCGAAACCATCACCTGCTTTCTGGAAACCGGAAGTACGATACTGTGCTGTAATAATCCGGCACTTGTTTCATGATTAAGTTCTATAATAACACGTACAGGATGTACTGCCTGTACGATGAATACATCGGAAAGGCTTGATACCTGTACATACAATCCTTCCGGGAAATATGTCAGCTCATTCTTTCCGACAGGAGTCAGATCAAGCACCGGTAATTTTTCGTCTGCCGGCTGCCGGCGGTAACTGGATAAATCATTCGGTAATACACGTGGATAATGTTTCGACATAGACTTTGTCTGCAGCAGATAAACGCTGTCACCTGTATGAAATCCACCGGGAATATCGACCCAGCGTCTGCCGCTTTCCAGAACTTCAACACTTCTGACTTTGTGGCTCACACGTCCGCTGTCGTCCTTCCGATGAAGGCGGATTGAATCACCAGGATCAGGGTCATATGATTCTCCTGAAAATTGCGCCATCTGAATCTGTAATTGTTCCGGAGGAGTATCGGCAGATGCATTCTTCTTTGCATCTTCAATAAGTTCATCAGGAGCGGCTTTGAGCGATGTAATTGTTCCTAAATAAATTCCGGTACCGCCAGCCTGACCAGGATTAAGTATCTCTGTACCCGCCTTTTCGACGCCCTCTTCCTGCGTTTTAAAATTATACCAATAGGAAGTTTTTGTCCGGGCAAAATCAGACGACAGCATACGTTTACCGGCAACAACAGCGCCTTTTTTGTCCTCTTTCCAGTGATCCATAACATACCGGTAGGCAGAGACGACAGCGCCGACATATTCCGCACTCTTCATGCGTCCTTCAATTTTGAATGAATCTATGCCGATTTCCATAAGATCGGGAATGCGGTCGATAAGTTCAAGATCACAAGGTGAAAAATAATAGCCCTGTTCAAGTCCGTCCGGCATTTCTGCTGTATAAAACCGGCGGCACGCCTGCGTACACATACCCCTGTTTGCAGATTTTCCACCAAGAAAGCTGGAAAACAGACACAACCCGGACTCACTTACACAAAGAGCACCATGTACAAATATTTCAAGCTGTGTTTTAGTTGAATCCTTTATTTTTTTGATTTCTTCAAAGCCCAGTTCACGGGCAAGCACAACACGTTTTACTCCTTCCCTGCTGAGCAGATTAACACCGGCAATGCCTGCTATGTTCATCTGTGTCGAAGCATGAAGTTCCATTTCAGGAAAAAACTGCTGAGCCATACGCATAATTGCAAAATCCTGCACAATCAGTCCGTCAGGTTTCACACTGTTAAGATAAGAAAGGAACCTGTACAGACGTTCTGTTTCATTTTCCTCACAGACGGTGTTTACCGTCACATAAATTTTTTTCCCCTGCCGGTGTACAGAATCAACCGCAGCCTCAAACTGATTCCATGCAAAATTTGATGTTCGAAGCCGCGCATTAAAGCTTTTTAGACCGAGATACACTGCATCAGCACCTTCGCCGATTGCAGCATCAAGAGATTCAATATTACCCGCAGGTGCTAATAATTCAGACATATACCGAGTCTATCAGAAAAATACAGTTTTTACTATATGCTCAAAACAACCGGTAATTCGTTCATTCGACTGTCCCCGGTGATACTTTTTTAGAGTCGGCTATATACCAATCACCAGCATTCTGAGAAACTGCACTGTCTGCAGAAGTATTTTTTTGAAACTTATCAAGAAACGTAAAACAGCCACGCCGTGTAAATGTTTTTGTAGCAGTAAGACCATCTGATTTTACTGCAGCAGAAGGCTCTGCGCTGCTCCATATACCGGCAGACACAGCTTCGACTGCCGCATCGCGTATTTCGTCCTTTGACCATGACATAATTCCGGCAGGAGCATACATGACTGCATCAATAAAAGCTCCGGAAAAAGAATTCAGAAGTACTATCACATCTTCCTTGTCTCCAATGCAGGCTTTCGTATTATCCGCCCACAAATCACGTGCATTTGATGAAACGTAGTCAGTCTTCCCGCTTCCTTCTGCAAGGGAAAGATTATCTCCTGTCTCATCAAGACAATTTTCCCCCTTCTTTCTCATGTGCAGAATAATCACTTCTCCCGGTTTCACTTCGACAGCCGGTAGTACGTATCCTCTGTCTTTTCCATCATTCGCGCTGTATACTTTAAGGCCGGCGAGGTTTCCTGACGTCAGGGTAAACAGTTCTATAAATTCGCACCTGTTCGTCCCTGAAACATATCCGGGATGTATTTCGCTGATCAGAACACAGGGTATTCTTTCGTTGTACCCTGTAAATGGAATACAGAAGGTTAAAGTATTCCCTGTTCCATCCTCAGCCTCACCGTACAACTCATAATGAGCACCGACTGACTGTTTTTCCGTAGAAGTAATTGTTACTTTTTTACCTGTTTCATCATAAGAAATTATCCCGGAAACAGCATTATCTGTTTCCGAAGCTGTTTCCAACGACGGAGCTGTATCGTCAGACTCCATTAAACCGCTGGTTTCAGATCCGGCTGTTACAGCAGAAGGAATTATTACAGCTTCCGTTATCCGGACTTTTTTAGAAAAGACAACCATAATGGAAAATGAATCCTGAACAGCGTATGATTCAATCGTAGGTGCAGTATAATCACCATGCAACAGCTGTAAACCTTCGTCCGTCACTTTACATGAAACAGGACAAACCGCAAACAGAACAATTGTACAAATTCCTGCAACCTGCAAAAACCAGAAACAGAACGCCCTGACATTCTTATTCATATCTATACCTCCGTAAGAATCTCAGTATATAAATCGATTCAAATGCTCACATTCGGACTACTTCTCCTTTTTTTTGATAAAAAATCAAAAATTTGATACTATATATATATGACAGTAAAAAATCTTATATTGTATGAAGATATCGTCTGCGGTACAACCGACGATACAGGCAGCGGTATACTGCGCATATGCAGTGCATCTGTAACAAAACATAATCTGGAACCAAAACCGGAAGAATATTTATCAAAATACAGACAATACGCTTCCGGCAGACAATTGTCTATTCCAGCAGGAACATATTTCTTTTTACAGGGACTTTTACAACCAGGTCATCAGACTTTTTTAACCGACGGTACGCCCGATGAAATCGTATATAAAGCAGCTGAAGAACTTTGGCTTGAATATGTATGGCAGGAAATTGAACCTGTGGACAATACAGTCTATGTACGTATCCTTACTCACGAAGGCGATTATACAGACAAAATCACAGGACAAAAAAAATCCGCCGGTCAGGTATTCCAGCTTTTCCGGCGAAAATAGCGGTATATTATTTTTCAGCCGGCAAAAAAGCCGCTGACTAAGCTATGGCAATTTACCAGTGTGGTTCTAGGATACTTCCGTTACAGAATTAATGATATTAAGTTCCTTCATAAATCCTGTCTCATCAACAGCCTTTTCACTCTCATTTGACAATGCCATAAGATACAGTTTATGGCCTGCGTCTTCTCCATCATTGAATGCAGCCATGAGAACGCCGATTCCAGAAGAATCCAGCTCAACAACTTTTGATAAATCAATGACAACATTATTCTTTTGAATTGCGCCGTACACTTTCTGCTGGAACTCTGCAAGGGTATATGCATTAAGTGCACCATCAAGTTCAAGCAAAAGATAGTTGGCACCGCTTTTTTCCGTAATTGTCAATTGTTCCATATATAGCTCCTCTGTTTATGCGGACGGCATTTCTTCAGTCTGAATCGTTTCCTGCTCTTCCGGTTCAGACTGTATCTCCGCGTTCACACCTGTATCCGCTTCCTGATATTTCATTACAAGCACACTCACATCGTCTTCCATCTCTTTCGACATAAACTTAACAAGACTGTCATACTCAAATTGCGCCATGCGGGAAGCCGGATACATCGAGTTGGCAAGGAGAACCTGCTGGACACGTTCCTTACCAAATTGTTCTCCCCTCAAAGAATGAGAATTAATAATACCGTCTGTACATGTAAGAACGATATCACCTTTGTTAAGTTTAATCTGTTTGACGGAAATAAACGGAGAAATATCCTTTACAAAGCCAAGAATATGTCCGCTTCCCTGTATTTCAATCACATTGTTATATGCCTGTGTATACAGAAACAATGCAGGAATACCACAGTTGATGTAATACATCGTATCAGTCTGAAAATCAACAAGCGCAAACATCCCTGCAAAAATGGTTCCTTTCTGCAGACTGTTTCTGATGAATGAATTAACCTTCACAACAAGCTGCTTAAAATCATGAGTTTCTGCAAGGTACGTACGGATGATCGATTTCAAAATAACCATACTCATACTCGCCGCAATACCTTTTCCGCTCAAGTCACCCACAACAAAAAGATGAGACCGGTTATTCAGCCGGATCAGGTCAATAAATTCGCCTCCTATATTATGCGCAGGCACCATAATATAGCCTACATCAATCTTCGGGTTTCTGACAGGATCCATATTCTCCTGAATTGATGTAATAATCTGCGATGACATACGAATTTCACGATTAACCGTACCAATGATATCCTTGTTGGAAATATTACGCATATAATACCCGAAAACAAAGAAATAAGAATATAGTTTTGTAAAAACGCTGATGTCGTAATCTTTATAATGATCACCACTGGTTTTTATACCAAGTACAATAAATCCAAGGATATTGCGTCCCTCGTTCAGAATAAACAGTGCATCGGATTCTGTAACTTTAAAAAGTTCTGCAAGTTTATCTTTTATCTCTGCAAGGTCGTGTTCATTATCGATCTCACTGTAGACAACGACAGTTTTACCGATATTTAAAAGTTCGTCGAAAACGGGATTATCCAAAGAAACAGAAAGCGTTTCATTTTTTGAAGAATAGGCCGTGTCAAGTTTACCTTCTCCATTATTTATAAACACCGACATGGATGAACACTCGACATTCTTTTTAAAAATGTTGAACATATTATTAGTAATTTCGTCCATTTCACCGCTGTAATCGATTGAAGCCAGATCTTTTTCAAAAGTATGCTCATAATCGGCAGAATGAAGCAGCCTTGTTTTTGTAAGATAATCTGATACCTTCGAAATATAAAAAAGTATGAAAAAAGTACCGGCTTCAAGTATAAGGAAAAACAGAATTGAATACTTTGCATATATATCAAAAAAGGCTGCATATACAAGTCCCATAACTATTCCCGGTATAATGTACAAAAGAAAAGCCCGGAATACAGCCATGACTGCATCACTGCCTGACGGTGAAGTTTTTACAGACGAAGCATATGTCATTATTAATATCAAAAATACATAAGCGAAGTGGTACAATAAATAAAGGCCTGGGTTATGCCGGGAGACTATACTAATAAAAAGAAGCAACCCCCACATAACCAAAAGCGCAAAAGCATCGACGTATCCGCGGTATTTCTGAATCCGGGAAACTTTATATTCATTTCCAAGCAGCATAATAAGGCAGCAAAATGCGGGAAGAATAAACCTGTAAAGAGCAGCGTATACTGTTACCCATGTCCACGGGAAAATAATGCTGACATTATCGGAGAAAATATACGGGGACTTGATTATGATCCCGTCTGCCGGAGACATTTCCACTGCGTTAAATTTAAAAAAAGCAATATAGAATGAAAAGATATACAAAAGTCCTTTTAAACCTGATGCAATGGAATTTATTTCCCCCGTTGTATAATAAATAAAACAAAAAGATATATTAACAAGAAAACATGCTTCAAGAATAAAAAGCACCCT
>JBAYAJ010000011.1:0-28931 GCA_041669845.1 Treponema sp. | reverse complement strand
TGTAAAAAACGGTACAGTATTCGGATCAAGCGGAAATTCAGGCTGGCAGCAGGGACGAAGCAGCCTCGAATTTCAGGTTATAGATACAAAAAACAATACGGCGATTAATCCACGCGTGCTTATGCCCCGTATCGGAGAAGAACTTCCTCTCACGCTTACCGGAATAACACTGGAAAACAAAACCGGTACACGTTATGATCTTCTCATACAGCGGACGATTCCTTCCGGACAGTACCGTGTTTACAGACAACGACAGCCTGTTGCGATACCGTATAAAACACGTATAACAATAAACGGTATTATTATCGATACTGTTACGTATGATCAGCTTATCAGGGACGGAAACACAGTTTGTGTTGCCGGACGTAAAAATTATCCAAAAGACGAACTCTATCCGGACGACCGGCTGCAGCTGCTCGGAGAAGTTATACTTACTCCCGGTAAAAATACACTCGGTATGACACTCACCGACATTCTCGGCAAGGAAACAACATCTGCATATTCTTTAACAATTTATTAACGGTAAAATCATCCCGCTAGAACGAGGGAAGCCCTGATGCATAAAAAAAGGAGATGTCCGCTGAACATCTCCTTTTTTCAGTATGCACACTGTTATTCTGAGAGTAAAACCTGCGTGTCGTTAAAATACAGCTACAACTTCGCCGTTAGGATATCTTTTCGTGATGTAATCCTTTACTTTCTGACTTGTAAGAGCTTTTGCAAGAGCTTTGATGCGGGGATCATTCTGCATACCGTCTCTTACGGTAAGAATATTGACATACGGAGAATCTTTTCCTTCAACAATAAGACCGTCTTTTGATGCAGTCAGTCCTGCAGGAAGTGCATAATTACCGTTTATGACGGCAGCGTCAACATCGTCGAGAACACGCGGCAGTGATGCAGCTTCTATTTCCTTAAACTGCAGGTTCTTTTTGTTCTCTATAATATCGGCAGGAACAGCAGTAAGGTCTGCTTTAGGATCAATTTTAATATAACCTGCAGACTGCAGCAACAGCAGTGCGCGGCCTTCATTCGTTGGATCGTTCGGAATAGCGATTGTAGAACCGTTCTTGAGATCAGCTGCATTCTTTATTTTATGAGAATAAAGAGCAAGCGGTTCGACGTGAACGCCGACAACACTCACGAGATGATATCCTTTCTCTTTATTAAAAGAATCCATATACGGTTTATGCTGGAAATAATTTGCATCGATCTCGCCTGATTCAACAGCTTCGTTCGGCGTGACATAGTCCGTAAACTCAACAACTTTGAGTGTTATACCCTGTTTTGCAAGATCATCGACCAGCAGGTTAAGAATCTCTGCATGAGGTTCCGGAGTTGCACCAACAGTAAGTACGTTTTGTTTCGTTTTTTTCGATTTTGCAAAAATACCGCCTGTAACTATGAGGGCAGCAAATGCAGCCCATACTGCCTTTTTCCATACCTGTTTCATATTTTCCTCCTCAGGATTTTATACATTATATGCGTACTTTAGTATTTTATTACCTACTATGTCAATAGGTATTTTGGTAAAATGCATCCTGTTATTTATATAAAAACTACCTGTATGAAAAATACAACTACGGCAGAGCCCTGCATATAATACCACCGCCGGCTATAACACCATCGCGGTACAAGACTACAGACTGCCCGGGAGCCACTGCCCGTTCTTTTTCTGCAAACATAATTTTATATGGTTGTCCGTCAAAGTATTCCCCTTCTCCTGGTATATACTGCTCTATATGTGCCTGTATCGGACGAGATGCAAACCGAATTTTTACCATTGCATCAAAGGCTCTGTCGGGCACCACATTACCCGGCCAGACAAAATCAGATGCTATAAGAGCAGAAGAATCAAGATCTTCATTATCGGCAAGAATTACAAGATTATTTTTTGCATCAATAGAATGAACATAAAGCGGACGATTCGCTGACACGCCCAACCCTCTCCGCTGTCCAACTGTATAATGCTCTATGCCCCTGTGTGTTCCGAGTACATGCCCGTCAAGATCAATTATTTTACCGGGAATCGACATTCTGTCTGCAAACAACATATCAAAGTACTCCGGTGGAATAAAATCCTGGCTTTCTGTACGTTCTGCAGCTTTAAGTTTTGCATCTCTGGCCATACGGAACACATCTTTTTTTTCAATACCGGCAAGCGGAAAACGTACTTTTTCCAGTGTCGCAGACGGAACCCGATACAGAAAATATGTCTGATCTTTTGTACGGTCGAGTGAATCCGCAATCATTGCCGGACGCACAGCAGTATTCCAGAGACCTACGTCTGGTCTCACGATTTTTGCATAATGTCCGGTACAGAAATAATCATATTCTATCCCCTGCTTCTGAACACCGTCGAGTAGCGCACCGAATTTTATAAAACTGTTGCACCGGATGCATGGATTGGGAGTACGTCCGGAACGGTATTCTGCCTTAAAATAATCAAGAACCTGCTGCTGGTATTGTTCTCTGACATCTATCACATGATATTCTATATGCTGTTCTTCACAAAATTCTGTACATTCTGCGATATCCTCCGTCTCGTCCGGACCATAGCAGGATGAATGCAGTTTCTGTCCGCCAGGAAGTTCAGGCAGATCACCTTTCCATAACGACATAGTTACACCAATGACCCGGCAGCCTTTCTCTTTAAGGAGCAATGCAGTAAGTGTTGAATCAATACCACCTGACATTCCGACAACAACAGAATCCCCTTTCTGGGGTAGTTTTTCTTCAGTAAAATTCACAATTCGTACTATAATCAAAAAAACATTTTAAGGGAATGCCCCTTCTGCTTTGCTTCTGTACTGTATATTTACTTGAACCGGTAAACTTTTCATGTTATAGTAATAACTATGCAACATAACATGATTCTTTCGGCATCCGGATGGCGCAAAGTTTTTGCAAAATCGGGAGAGGCCCAGGACAATACACCGGAAATCGGAGCAGAAAATACGGTATTAGCAGTTATCGCTGCAGAAGTTTTTTCTGATTACATTCGTAATGCAACAGAACAGCAGAATCCTGTCATAGTATGCGGGATGGATGCCCGTCCGACGGGGCCGGCAATATCATCCGCAGTCATACATACACTGCTTGCTAAGAAAATCATAGTACGATATCTCGGTATTACGGCTGCGCCGGAAATCATGGCATATGCAAAAAAACTGGACGGATTTATTTATATCACAGCAAGTCATAATCCGGTCGGACATAATGGTTTAAAATTCGGACTTAATGACGGAGGCGTCCTTAACGCAGAAGAAAACGCAAAACTGGTTAAATCATTCACTGAAAAATGTGCTGATTTACAGGCAATGCAGAAGGCTGCTACTGTTCTTAATTCCTGCAGTACGTCCGATGTTGACTGGATATACGCTGAATCACCGGAATGTAAACAAAAAGCGCTTTCCTCCTATAAATCGTTTATACGTGAAGTAATCACTGCAGTTAAAACACCGGAAAAACAAAACGATTTTTTTTCACAGATACGAAAATCAACAGAAAAACATCCTGTTGGTGTCGTATGTGACATGAACGGTTCTGCACGCACTCTGTCCATTGACAAAGATTTTTTTACAGAAAACGGAATATCATTCTATGCAATCAACAACACAGCAGGCGATATAGTACATGAAATCATACCTGAAGCGGAAAACCTTGTCTGGTGCGCAAAAGAAATGGAGTGGCTTCAAGCAGAAGGTCATACCGATGCTGTTATCGGTTATATGCCGGACTGTGACGGAGACCGCGGAAATATCGTGTACTGGGACGAAAAAAAGCAGAAGGCAGATATACTGAAAGCTCAGGAAGTATTCTCTCTTGCAGTTCTTTCAGAACTTTCATATGCAGACATGCTCTATGGCAGCTCTGCAGACTATAAACCGGCTGTTGCCGTCAACGGTCCTACATCAATGAGGATTAATGAGATTGCTGATATATTCGGTGCAAAAGTATTCCGGGCGGAAGTCGGCGAGGCAAACGTAGTAAACACAGCACGTAATGCACGCAAAGCAGGTTTCACGGTCCGCATCTGTGGAGAAGGAAGCAATGGAGGGAACATAACGCATCCGTCTTCAGTACGTGATCCGCTTTCCTCTGTATTTGCCATTATCAAACTTATGAATATCGACGGACTGTACCGGACATGGTGCAGAAAATCCGGCCATACATACAAGAAAGATTTCACTCTCACCGATGTTATCAGTACAATTCCAGCCTATACAACGACAGGAGTCTCCGAACCTCGCGCCGTTCTTCACATTACTACAACTGATCATGCTCTTCTTAAAGGCAGGTTTCAAAAGATTTTCGAAACCGAATGGAAATTGAAATCAGATACATTTTCTAAAAAATATGGTATAATTTCCTTTGAAGCTGTTCTTACAAATGGAACGACAGAAACACGGAATGCTGCAGATTTTTCAAAAAGCGGCAGCGGTGGACTCAAAATCATCTTTTATGACAGGGAAAAAAATCCGTGTGCATTCATCTGGATGAGGGGTTCCGGTACAGAACCTGTATTCCGCATCATGTGTGATGTAAAAGGCGCTGACGAAGACGAAGAAAGTGAACTGCTGCAATGGGAAACTGATATGGTGAAGGAAGCAGATAACTGAATATATTATATATCTAAGGAGTTTAAAAATGGATAAGGAAGAGATCTTAAAACGTGCAAAAATATATATTGCAGAAGAAAAAGACGAACGTTTCCGAAAAGAAGTAGAAGAACTTGTTGCAGAAAATGACCTAAAGGAGCTTGAAGACCGCTTCTATCAGACGCTTGAATTTGGGACGGGCGGCCTCCGCGGTGTCATGGGTGGTGGTACAAACCGCATGAATACACTTGAAATAAACCGTGCAACGCAGGGACTTGCAAACTATGTTATAAAAGCATTTCCCGATAAAGCAAAAGAAGGTACGCTTAGTGCAGTAATTGCATACGACAGCCGTAAAAACTCGGATATTTTTGCACAGGCAACCGCATGCATCTTTGCTGCAAACGGTATCAAGGCATATCTGTTCACCGGTGTACGCCCTACTCCGGAACTGTCATTCGCTATCCGTACACTTCATGCCGATACCGGTGTTGTTGTTACAGCTTCTCATAATCCCCGTATGTACAACGGCTACAAAGCGTACTGGAATGATGGAGCGCAGGTTATTGAACCCCATGACACCGGTATTATAAAAGAAGTAAATGCTGTAAAAAAAGTAAAGGAACTTTCAAGAGAAGAAGCCGTAAAAACAGGTAAACTCATTTTTATTGATAAACAGATTGACGAAGCGTTCTGGGATATGTGTAAACATCAGCTTTTCCGTCCGGCATTAATACGCGACCATGCAAAAGATGTAAAAATAGTTTATACTCCACTGCACGGAACAGGTGCGATGCATGTTGAAAAAGTACTTGGAGACCTCGGCCTCAAGGTTATAACTGTTCCGGAACAGCGTGAACCGGACGGTCGTTTTCCAACTGTCGAAAAACCGAATCCGGAAGAAGCTCCAGCACTTAAAATGGCAGTCGAACTTGGTAAAAAGGAACATGCAGACTGTGTTATGGCAACAGATCCTGACGCAGACCGTTTCGGTACGGCATTTCCTGATAAAAATGGTAATTTTATCCTTCTGAGTGGAAACCAGATGGGTGCTCTTCTTATGGAATATGTACTGCTTTCGCGCACAGAACTTGGAACTCTGCCAGAGAAAGCGGCCGTAGTACGTTCTATTGTTACTTCTTCTTTTGGTGATGCCATCTGTAAAAAATATGGTGTCTCAATGATTGAATGTCTGACAGGTTTCAAGTGGATAGCTGCTGCAGAGGCAAAAATGGAAGCCGATCATTCAAACGAATACGTATTCGGTCTTGAAGAAAGCTATGGGTATAAAATCGAAAAGGAAGTATTCGACAAAGACGGTATTTCAGCCGCTGCACTTTGTGCAGAAATGACACTTTACTGGAGAAGCAGGGGAAAGAGTCTGATTGAACACCTTGATGACATGTACAAAGAATACGGTTATTTTGAAGACCGTGCAATTTCTCAGTATTTTCCAGGATCAACCGGCAGCGAAATCATGGCAGGAATTATGACAAAACTCCGTAATGAGGGACTTAAAGTACTCGGAGGTAAACGCGTTATAATGGTTCGAGATGTCGAACGCAGTGTAACATTCGATCCGGCAAATCCGTCTTCTGCGAAGCCATATGACATGCCGAAAAGCAACGTCCTTCAGTTCTTCCTCGAAGGAGGTACGGTAGTGAGTGCACGTCCGTCAGGGACAGAACCAAAAATCAAGTTCTATATAAATACAGTAGTTCAGGTTCCAGAACACAACGAGACAGGTCTTGCTTGGGCACGAAAAGAATCAGGTGAACTGTGTGATGCTATCGTATCCGAGATAAAAGCTACACTCGATGCAGCTTCCAAATAAACTGATCAGGGACTATAAAAGACTGCTCCGTTTATTAAAGAGCGGAGTGGTCTTTACAGCAGTCGATACCGAGACAACAGGACTTTCGCCTGAAACGTGCCGTATTATCGAAATAGGTGCAGTCCAGTTTGATAAGTCCGGTATTCTTAACACATTCAATACACTCGTCAATCCCGAATCCCCTATACCGGTAGTTTCTACAAATATTAACCATATCACAGATACAATGGTTGCTTCTGCTCCGGTTATAAAATCAGTACTACCGGAATTCATTAATTTTGCTGGAAATTCAATTTTGATTGCTCATAATGCCCCGTTCGATTTATTGTTCATTAATAAGGAACTGGAACGCTGCTGTATGCCTTCAATGGAAAATAAGGCTATAGATACTCTGAACCTCAGCCGATGGGCGTACCCTTCCTCTCCTCACCATAGTCTTCAATATCTTGCAGAGGCAATGAATATAAAAGTTGAAGATGCTCACAGGGCATGCGACGATGCCCGTGTATGCAGCGAAATCTTTCTCCGCTGCATAAAAGATACCGAATCGGTACAAAAGATATAAATAACTGTTCTCCACCGCATTACACAATTTTGCAGCGATGCGTGTCCCTGCTCATTGAGAATTCCGGCAAGCCGGAATTCTTGAATCTTTAAAAACGACAGGATGTCGTTTTTAAAGTCACCCTCTGGGAGCTTCAGCTGGATCCATCGGCATACCATTCTTAAAGACCATAAATGAGAGATGCGGAAGTCCGGTATCAGGATCTTTGCCTGCAGTACCGACAGGATCTCCACAAACAACATAATCACCTTTTCTTACACTTACCGAGCCAAGTAATGAATAAGCATAAATAAGGCCTGTCTTTGATTCAACGAATACTACCTTCCCGTATCCACGGTACATACCTGTATACATGACAGTTCCCGCGCGGATAGACTTAACCTGCTCATTTTTTTTCGCGGAAAGTTCTACGCCTGACACCTTTCCCTTTACATATGTAATACTCGGATTATCGACAGGCCACATAAGTGAAGAATCAACAGTTTTTGCAAAATCGTCGTCTCTGTTTTTTTTACCCGGATCTGTCTTTACAGGCATACCTTCCTTGTGAAATATTCCGGCAGAGGTGATGCCGTCCACGATAAGCTTCTGCCCTGTTTTTATAACTGCATCGCTTCCCATATTGTTTAATGAAAGCAGTTCTGCAAGTTTCATATTATACTTTCGCGCTATACCGTAAAGTGTATCTCCCTTCACTACAGTATATGTTCCGCCTTCAGCCGCTTCTGTTTTTTTATCAGCATCAGGCGTTGTAGAAAGAGCCGCCGCATTTGAAATATCTGCAGACGGAATAACAAGCCGCTGTCCAGTTTTTATAATGTCTTCATCAGACAAATTATTCGCCGTACGAAGTTCGGCTACAGTAAGCTGATATTTACGGCTTATTGAATACAAAGTATCACCACGCTGAACGATATACGAACTGTCTGCAAAAACAGGTAGATATACTGCTACTACTACAATTACAGTACAAAAATATTTGATAAATTTACATATTTTTTTTCCGGTGACTATCATACAGTTAGATTATCGGCAGAATAATACTTTTTTAAGAGTCCTGCTTTACAAATTCCTTGAACAAAGTACCGGCATCTATGCCATTGACAATTTCACCGGTTTTATAATGTGCAAGCATTTCTTCTCTGCCGTGAACCAGATGTGCAGATGTAATGCCGTGTTTTATTGAACTGTCAGCCTCAAGAAGAGCTCCAAAATGGTCAGAAAGCCGTACAAGTCTGCCGTCAACAGGTTCAAATGAATTATCGTTATACGTATTGTTGAGTTCTTCCCACGACACTTCTTTCATTACTCCGTTGTCATCTTTTATACGGTTCACAAATTCACTGTTTGTATAATACATAAGCTCATTAATAAAAAACGGCTCCATAAGAGGTACAAGTTCTCGTCCAACAATCTCATCTTCAATTTTTTTCACAATATCAGGAAGCTCGTCCGTTGCCTGTTTTACAGGCGAAATAATGTCACGTGTGACAGATTCCGGCAGATCATGAAAAAGTCCGCTGAAAAAATTATTGATTATGCGGCGGTGGCACATCTTTATACCGGTCTCTCTTCCCAGAAGCAGCGTCATTACTGCGACAAAATAACTGTGTCCTAGTACGCTGGTCTTCGGTACGCGGGGTGTCTGATTCCATCGCGTCTGGAACCGAAGCTGTTCAATTTTAAGCAGAAAATCAAACGTACGCTGTCGGGTCATCATCATCTGAAGACCTTCCAAATCAAGATACGGTTGAATCTGAGCCTGCAGTTCCGTTTCAATTTTTACCAAACGTTCCCGCTCATTTACAACAGAAAGCATCTGAAGCTCCCGTATTGTTGAATATTTATGAGCCGCAGAAAAAACTTTTGCCGCGGCCCGCGTTCTTTCAGGAATCGGTATAGTACCGGCTTTTTCTCCAATATAAATAGTGAACTGCGAAAACAAATCATCGTCATCGATGAGCGGACGATACTGGTTAAGAACCCATTCGTCAAGCCGGAGATATTCCTGTATATATTCTTTTTTTAAAAGCTGTTGAACAGGAGCTTTTATATCACAGAGTGCAATCTTTTTCAGCAGATCAAACAAAGATGCATACGCCATCCACTCCCAGTCGATAGTTACACCTTTATGTTCTTCATATTTTCCAATGAGATAGGCAATGACCATTTTTTCGCCAGCTTTGTCCATTTCAACAAGCTCAAAAGGCCGTATAAGATCATTCCACCTTTGTATTGAAAACCCTTCAAATATCCGGAGTGCCAGTTTTTTGTTCATAATTTTATGTGCTTAAGCCCGATTTCTGGTCGGAATCCATTTTGTCTTTCCAGACTACAGCCTTCTTTTTTATTTCCTCTGCATTAGTTTTATCACCGACTACAAGGCAAAGTTTATGACGTGCAAGCAGAAATTTTATTGCGTTACGCATATCATCTATACGACGGGTAGACAATTCATACTTATCACGATATCCGCTTGCCGACTGGTCAAGAAGATGCTGAATCATACGGACATATAAAACGGTAATCTCGTAATCAAGCGAACGCGGATCAAAATAGTCCTTTGCTCCCTTCCGCATGTCAATAAGATTTTTTGCAACCGCAGCAAAACGCCCTTCAAGTTCAACAAAAGACCATTTCCATTTACTGTTTTCTCCGAACGAGTCTTTAAGAAGACGAATTGCAAGCCCAAGTTTCCGTACAAGCTGATAGCGTTTAGACACTGGAACATTTTGGATTTTTTCCCATTTGTCAGACAAATCAGCATACGACACATCTATAAAATTCGATGCAACCTCTTCCAGATAAATTATCGCTTTATAAAGAGTCTTACGGGATTCATTTAAGGCATCGTTATTTTTTACTTCAAGAATCTTGAGTGAAAGACTGTTTTCCGCCATGAACAATGTCGAAATAAAAATCATATCCTCTGCAAGCTGCAATTTTTTATATGACTGTCCGGAATTATCTCCCTGCATAACAGAAAGCATCGTTTTTTCTTTCGCCAGTAAACCGTCGATCTGTTTCTGATACGGTATAACCGCAGTTCCCAACTGAAGTCGTGTTTCTTCCGAAATTTTCGTCATCAGATACCTCCGCTGAATTTATTCAGCATAGACCGGGCATGTTCAAGTGATTCATCTGATTCTTCGCCGGAAAGCATACGGGCAATTTCTTTAACACGCTCTTCTCCGGTAACAGGATGACAATCCGACGAAGTTTTCCCGTCTGACACACCTTTTTCTATCTTTATCTGATTATCGGCATAAACTGCTATACTCGCCAGATGTGTTATGCATAATATCTGCTTATTTTTTGCAAGATTCTTCATGTGACTGCCGACAGCAACAGCAACTTCACCACCAATACCCGTATCTATCTCATCGAATACGAGCGTCTGCACGGGATCTGTTTCTGCAAAAATAGTTTTCAAAGCCAGCATGACGCGGGATAGTTCACCGCCTGACGCTATTTGTGCAAGCGGCAGAAGCGGAGAACCGGGATTAGCACTTATAAGAAATTCAACATCGTCGAATCCGTACGGACCGCATTTCTGTTCTACTCCTGTGCCGGCTTTTTCGATAACACTGACAGAAAATCTTGTACCGGGCATACCTAGTTTTGAAAGAACCGTCTCTACTTCACCTGACATCTTTTCACCCGCGGCCTTACGCTTCTCAGACAATACTTTTGCCGCCATGTATACCTGTTTCTCCAGCACGGCAACATCCTTTTCCAAGCCAGCCTTGTCGATATTTCCTGCTCCAAGCTTGTCAAGATTATCCTGTGCTTCTGCTGCATACTTAAAAACTTCAGTAAGGGGTGCATTAGGAGACGACGCATATTTTTTCTTAAGATTATAAATAAGGGAAAGCCTGTCCTGCACTTCCTGTAATCTGGCAGGATCAAACACAAGTTTGTCTTTATATGCAGAAAATTCACCGGCAATGTCAGAAATTTCATAAAATGAAGACTCCAGCCTCGAATCAAGACCGGACAAAGCCTTATCTATTTCAGCAGCATGTGTACTGTCCCGTCGTACCTGCCGGAGGACTGCAATTATTGCACTGTCGTTTTCCGATAACGCACCGGTAATAGACTCGATATCAGCATAAAGTTTTTCATACGAAGAAAGTTTATTTTCCTCTTCTTCAAGCTGTATATCCTCATCATTTTTAAGTTTAGCATCGTTTATTTCCTGCAGTGCAAACGAATACATCTCTATACGGCGGTTTCTGTCCTCATTTGATGAATTCATCTGATCAAGCATCTTTCTTTTTCCTACAAGCGACGCATACAATACAGTAAACCGATTCACTTCATCTACAATACCGGCACGCATATCAAGAAATTTACGGTGTTCGCTTACGCGCATAAGCGATTGATGTTCGTGCTGTCCGTGTATATCAACCAGAAAAGTCGAAAATGATGCAAGATCTGCACGGGTAACAGGCGTACCACCTATCCATGCAGATGACTTTCCACTGTCACGAAGTGTACGTCGCAGAATAATACGTCCGTTTTCTGTTTCTATTCCATGCTTCTCAAGCCAATCCTGCGCCGAGAGGGATTCCTCTTCTCCGTTTTCTTCTGCAACTGGAGCCTGCTTCGGTAACGTTTTGCTGTCCAGCAAAAATGTACCTGAAACTGATGCCTCATGCGTTCCTGCACGTATTACCTGCGAATCGGATTTACCTCCGAGTAAAAAAGAAACCGCTCCAATAAGTATAGATTTTCCCGCACCAGTTTCCCCGGAAAGTACTGTAAATCCCTGTGAAAATTCTATTGTTGTCTGGTCAATAAGTGCAAAATCTTTAATTGTCAGATCTTCCAGCATGGGGGACCTCCCGACCAGTTGAGCTTTGAACGAAGTGCATCATAGAATTTTTCTGTTGTACAGTCCACAAGTTTCACTTTGTCCACTGTTTTTCTGATTTTTATACAGTCCCCGACCTGCAGGTTTACCGGTTCCTGTCCATCTACCGTAATAATAATATCCCGGATACGGGAAGGCATTACCGTAATTCCGATTTCACCGTTCGGGCTGAGTACAAGCGGACGACTCGAAAGTGAAAATGAATTGATCGGTGTCAGCACAAGCGCGTCAAGTTCCGGATCAATTATGGGTCCTCCGGCAGAAGCCGAATATGCTGTTGAACCTGTCGCAGTACTTACGATTATACCGTCTGCCTTGAACACTCCGAGCGGAGCACAGTTATATGAAATATCAAGCGAAATTGTACGTGCGGCAGTTTTTGCACTGACGACAATATCGTTCAGCGCAACAGCCGAAAAAGCCGCAGATTTACCCCGTACAAGAGCCGCTTGAACCATATTCCGTTTACCAATATAAGCTGTTCCGTCAAGAAAGCGTTCAAGATGAGTCTTCCATTCGGTCTTTTGAATGCTCGCAATAAAACCGAATTCTCCCAGATTCACCGGGAACACCGGTATACCAAGAGCCGCACATCCTCGGGCAGCAAAAAGTACAGTACCGTCACCACCGAGTGTTACAACAAAATCATACCCGTTGAATGGATTTTCTGTACTGAAACCATTGAACTGATAAAATGAAGATTCTATTCCTTTCTGATGCAGCCAGTCCGCCATTTCTGTTCCTAGAAATTTCGATTCTTCCTTATGAGTATTTATGACGATGAGACATTTTATCATATGCACCTCTCGTCAAGGCAGAGTTCCAAGAACTTTCACTATTCTTGTTGTCTCAGAACGGGTAAGACGCGGATACAACGGAAACAACACACATCTGAGATATAACGATTTTGCATGTATACATGAGGCAGAAAGCTGTTCGTCGCGCAGTGCTATGACAGAATTCTCATATGCAGGTCTGATTTCAACGTCCTTACGGTCCGTATACTGTTTGACATCTTTATACGCACTTGAAAGAACTACAGGAAACGAGCACATTGTTGAAGCGCCGTCCATATCACGAACAAACAGCTTATGCCTTCCTGTCATACAGGAGCGCTGAAACAATGTAAAAATCTCCCGGCGTACAGTTTCATTCTTTGGAAATTCGCGCAGCTCAACCCATGCAAGAGCACTGTTCAAATCAGGAAGAAGATCTGTCAGCGGAGCAGAATCTGTAAATTTTTTAAGAGGGATCCATTCGCGTCTTCCGGGCGCCATAAGAACAGCTCCACCACCCGCAGTTATAACATCGTGTTCCTCAAGGCCAAGAATTGTAAACACTCCGAATGAACCTGCATGACGGCCTTCCGCAGAATTCCCGTTTTCACTGCCAGTATGAACAACGGCGCCGGGATTCTGCGAAATATCTTCGATAACAGGAATACCGAGCGCTGTCAGTGCATCCATGTCGGGCATAATTCCCTGTGTCTCATGAAGCAGTAAAAAACGGCCACCGTTTTTTATACCGTTAGAAACTATGTCGGCCGTAACGAGTCCTGTAGTTTCATCGACATCAAGTACAAGCGGCACATAACCTAGATCCTCAAGCGCAACAATCTGCCAAGAGGGAGCAAGAGCAGAAAGCATAACACAACTGCCGGCGGGTGAATCAAGCGCTTTAAGCGCATATTTAAGCGCAATTGCAGGGCTTCGAAAAGCAACTGCTCCGTCGCATTTAAAAAAATCTTTTACTGATTGTATAAGACGTATATTAAGCTCTCCAGGACCAATTTTTTCGTCAACCATGCAGGTAAGCACAGCATCCATCTCTTTACGTCTGATAGTCGTACTGTATGAACGGATCATTTCCACCTATTGTATCTCAATAATTTTCTGAAGCTCTTTCGGATTGAATAATTTCCGTATATTGAGCATGATAAGATATCCGCTTTCTGAACGGATAACGCCCTGTATATACTCAGTTCCAATACCGCTCAACATCTGCGGAGGTTGTTTAACTTCGCTTAATTTCACAGGAACAACACGGGCAACACGGTCTATGATAATACCGATTTTATTCCCTTCAATATTTAAAATAATAAAACCGCCTTCGAAATCATCATAATCATTTGTTTTTGCAAGAGCCTTCAGTCTGAACCGCTTATGCAAATCAATAATCGGAATAATTTCTCCACGGAGATTTATAATTCCTTCGACATAATACGGTGCGTTGGGGATCGGTCGAACATCCTGTATTTTGACGATTTCCTTCACATCCATAATATCAACACCATATAACTCATCGCCGAGCTGGAATGTGACAAGCTGAAACTGTGAATCTTCTGAAGCCATATTACTCTTCCTCTTAAAAAAACACTTTATCCTAGTAAGGATACACCTTATTTGAACGTTTTGCAAGAATATGAACCATATCTAATCAACGATAAACAACGTTACAGCATATACCTTCTTTACTCCGGCCGTCTTCAAAACTGCCGCACAACTCTCTATTGTTGCACCAGTTGTCATAACATCATCAATAAGACACACACACTCCGGCAGCAATCCATCGGCATGCCTAAGTCCGTCTTTTAACCGGCTGCCGGTTTTTAACGAATATGCTCTGCCTATTGTCTTCAGTCTTTCTGTACGATCAAGCGTTTTCTGTTCCTTCGTTGTTTTTCGTTCCAATATGCGGCATACACAGTACTTCCAGTGTAACTCAAGAAACATGCAGACTTCTTCAATCTGATCCCACCCTTTCTTCCGTATTTTCCCCGGACGAGGCGGTACAGGAACAATAACCAGCTCCGGAGGCAGCACTGCAAGAGCAGATGCAAGTCTTTCTGCAAAAAATGGCGATAACGTCCGTTCTCCGTCAATTTTCCAGCGGAACAAAAGTACGCTGTTCCATAAGCGGTATGAATACAACGGAAACACAAAATCGGTGTGAGCAAGCAGTCTTTCAGTACGACACTGCATACACAAACCATGCTCTGATATCAGTTCTTTCCCACAAACGGGACATCGTTCCACTGCAAACAGAGATGGTGTAAAATATGTATTCCTGCAGGCTCTGCATACAGGAATTGTACCGCACGGGGCTCCACAAACAGCACATTCACCACCCCCCGCAAGAACCGTAAAAAATTTCCGTAATAGAAGGAGAATACACTGCCAGCATTCAAAAAAAAAGTGTTTCACATAATACTATATCGCCTGTGCTTTGTTTTTTCATGCAGTGTTTTGTCTTTCTTTTACCGGCCGGACAACGTTTTTTTCCAACGCGCAATTGTTTGAAGGGCCGCGAGCGGGGTCATATTATCTGGATCTGATGAAAGAATTTCGTCAAGAATAATCTCCTCGTCACTGAATAATTCAGGGGAATGCATAACAGTTTGTGGTGCAGGAACAGGAACCGACTCAAGAACAGGACGATCAGAGGCGACTGTCTGGATATGAGCAAGGATAACATCTGCACGGTCTGTAACCTGTTGCGGAATACCAGCAAGACGGGCAACATGTATACCGTACGAATCTTCTGCAGCCCCTTCCCTTATCTTACGCAAAAAGACGACAGTCCCGTTCTGTTCGATTACATCCATGCAAAGCATTTTCAACGATTTGTGTTCCATGCGTGTAAGCTCATGATAGTGCGTAGCAAAAAGAGTTTTACATTTTATGACATCAAGCAGATATTCCGACACAGCCCACGCAATTGCAAGTCCGTCTTCCGTCGATGTCCCGCGCCCTACCTCGTCCATGATGACAAGAGACTTTTCAGTCGCAGAACGCAGAATATTTGCTGTTTCTGTCATTTCGACAAGAAATGTTGACTCACCACGTGCAAGATTGTCACTTGCACCGACACGACAGAATATACGGTCGACTATTCCAAGCCTTGCAGAACGAGCGGGAACAAAAGAACCTGCCTGTGCAAGTAGCGCAATAAGAGCATTCTGTCTGAGATAAGTAGATTTTCCAGCCATATTCGGACCTGTTATGAGTGCAAAAGAAGGTTTCCCGTCGTCTTCAGCACTTATTTCAAGATCGTTCGGCACGAACTCTCCTGTTGGCATATGGAATTCCACGACAGGATGCCGTCCTTCTCTCACCACAAATTCAGTTCCTTCATCCACAACAGGACGCACCCAGTTGTGAAGTACGGCAGCCTCTGCGAAAGAGGCTGTCGCATCAGTATAGGCGAGTTCACCTGCAGTCTGCATAAGATACGGTACATATTCATGCATCTGATTGCGGATTTCTACATACAAATCACGTTCAAGCTCAAGAATCTTCGTACCAGCTTCATTCAGTTCATGTTCAAGTTCCTGAAGTTTTTCTGTCGTATACCTGTCGCCGTTCACAAGTGCGCGGCGCATAATAAAATGCGAAGGAACAGACGAAAGTTTTCCTCTACTTATCTCGATGAAATATCCTGACGCATTAGTATACTTAATTTTCAACGAACTTATGCCTGTCTTTGTTTTCTCTTCCGCTTCGTATTCGTTTAGAATTTTTCCAAAATTATCGTGTATTTCACGCCAGTGATCAAGATCTTTTGACCAGCCTTCTTTTATGATTCCTCCCTCGGTAATACTTGTGGAAGGATCATCAAGAATAGCATTTCTGATAAAATCGATTATTTTTTCAGCTGTTTCTGACGATACAGACGAGAAATCGTACTGTTCAAGCGATTTTCGTACAGAGAGATAACTTTCAAGACTTGCACGAAGAGCCTGTAAATCTTTTGGATGTGCCCGATCCATCGCTATGCGTCCAGCAAGACGCTCTATATCAAGCACCGGCTCAAGCTGACTACGCACCTTGTCTAGCAGCATTCTGTTTTCTACAAAGAGTGCAACATGTTCCTGCCGCGCCTGTATTTTCGCAGAGTCTGTTAGTGGATACAGAAGCCACGAGCGTATCATACGGTTACCCATCGCCGTTTTAGTATAATTCACACACTCAAGCAGACTGTACTGAACACCTCCATCGCGAAGATTTGACACTATCTCAAGATTGCGGCGGGATGAATCGTCTATGACAAGAAACTGATTATCGCGGTATATTTTTATACCGCTCACATGAGGAACTTCCGTATTCGTTGTTTTTTCAAGATAGTCGAGAAGGAAACCTGCCGGTGGCACTTCAGGAGACTCTTTTGTAAGACCAAAAGACAGGAGATTCACAGTTTTAAACTGAGTCGTAAGTCTTTTATACGCGATATCAGAAGAAAAATCCCAGTCAGGATAGTATGATACCGACAAATCAGGCAGTTCCGAA
Source organism: Treponema sp. (assembly GCA_041669845.1). Classification (GTDB taxonomy): domain Bacteria; phylum Spirochaetota; class Spirochaetia; order Treponematales; family Treponemataceae; genus Treponema_D. The sequence goes on along the minus strand of JBAYAJ010000011.1, from coordinate 11,770 downwards.
AGAGCCTGCTGTATAATATCGTTGGACTTAAGTGACTGAGGCAGCAGAATTTCACGCGGCATACACCGCCCGAGTTCTTTTGCAAAGTTTTCCGCCATACAGGATGCAGGCCAAGACGTTGCACTAAAAGATGACGTTGTAACATCAATAAAGGAAAAACCTGCTTTGCCGTGCGAAACAGATAAAGCAGCAAGATAATTATTTATACTGCCTTCCAAGTATTCTGATTCGACAGCCGTACCAGGAGTAATTATTTCTACAACTTTTCGTTCAGTAAGGCCTTTGCCGTGCGCAATCTCTCCAACCTGTTCACAGATAACAACTTTTTTCCCAAGTCTAAGCAGACGTGCAATATAAATTTTTGCCGCATGGTACGGAATACCACACATTGGGCTGCTTGCCCGATGTGTAAGTGTTAAATTAAGAAGACGTGATACTTCCACCGCATCTTCGTTGAACATTTCATAAAAATCTCCGAGCCGGAAAAAAAGTACCTCATTTTTATATTTTGCTTTTACTGAATCATATTGCACCATCAACGGCGTTTTTTCCGGACTTGTCTCCATAGTGCTAGTTGTTTCCAAGTTCTGTTATTACCTGCTCCGTCACATCGACCGAACTGCTGTACCAGAGAATGGCATTATCCTGCTGCAGACTCAGTATCATACTGTAACCACCGGATTCTGCAATTTTTGCAAGCACGCTGTACAATTTCTTATAGAACTCATCTGAATTCTGCAGGGATTTCTGCATAGTAGCAAGTTCTACATTCTTCGCGTTTGTATATTCGTTTAAATATTCTGTTTTTTTAGTAATATCACTTTCAATCCGCAGGGCGTTTGCATCATCTCCGGCGGCCTGATAATCTAGTTTTTTCTGCTGAAGATCCCGCAGTTCCTGAGTCCGGGTATTTATTTCCTGCTGATATTCTGCCTTCTTTTTATCATAATTGCGGACTGCAGAAGAACTACGAAAATACGCATTGTACACTTTTGCCGTATCGACAACACCGAATTTAGTTATCTGCTGGGCAGAAACCGCGGCGCATGCAAAAACTGCAGCCACAATTGCAACACTGATTATTTTACCTGTCTTACACATTTTATCAAACCTTCCTATGAAATATTATTTATTGGTAATATTGAACGAAAGAACAAATTTCCAGTTGTCAACCCAGTAAAATCCGTCCGTTTCGTTATACCTGAACGTATTTGCAAACAACAAATGAAGAGGAAACTGAGGCAGCAGGAATCTGATGCCTGGTCCCATGCTGTAATAGAAATCACTGAGAGACAAACTACTGAACATAGAAGCAACCTCACTCTTGACTGCGGCAGCATCAAAGAATGCATCCAAGCCTATAACGCTCGATACGAGAGGAATACGAAATTCGAGTCTGTTGCTGAGCATCGCTTTTCCGCGCGTCGAATTATAGATACTTGTCCATCCGCGTGCGTTGAACATTCCGTCAATGTATACTTTATTTGAATCTCCGAGCAAAGAACCGGGAACGGGAAATATAGCAGTAAAACCTGTATAATCGGCCAGTACACCTTTGAGAGACCATTTATCACCAAATGGGATATTGAATAAGGTGGCATATAACTCAAGTTTTGTATCGCTCCGCAGAAAGAACTCTTTTTCTACACCGGGAATAAGTCCGCACCATGCTACACGCTGACTCGTAAACCATCCTTTTGACGGGTCGTAATTAATATCCCGGTCATCCATTGAAAAGCTGGTCCAAAGTGAATTATTCAGCCCGTATCTGTTTGCGGTCTGATTTATACTTGAATCGACAGGGGTATACAGCGACTCGTCGTACACATTGTTGCTTAAAGTCGAAGAAACACCTCCACTTAGCGAAAGAATAGCAAAATTAGGAATCCATCGTCTGCCAAGAGATGAACTAAGCGTAACCGAATAGTCTTCATACTGCATATAATATAAATCATTATCAAGCGATCCGTCCGGCAGCCATACGTTGCGTAATGCAGAATTTTTTGAGTGTGAAACCGAAAGCGACTCACTTATACCTATCGGCAGATCAAACAACCAGTTCTGTCCATACGATCCGCTTACGGACTGGTCTGTACTTGAAATCGTCGTACTCGCAGAAACTGTTTTACCTTCACCTCTCAGATTCGAATTCTGCCATTTTGCAAAAAGAGATACAGGAAATTCATCAGGGTTTGAAACACCCGAAAAAGTCATACCGAATTCAAGAGATGTTGTTGACTGCTCCTCTACCGTAATGACAAGGTCGACAAGTCCCGATTCGGATCCCGCAACAGGTTCCGGAACAACACTTGAAAAATACTGAAGATTATACAGATTGCGCAGTCCGGACATTACCTTATCCCGCGAAAACACATCGCCGGGTTCAAGCGGAATCTCACGACGGATCACATAATCCTTCGTTTTTGTATTTCCTTTAATTATAATATTCTCAATATGACTGCGGGAACGCTCAATTATCGTAAGGGTAAACGAAATCGTCTTACGTTCTGCATCTTTTTTAACTTCAGGAATATACTGGTTCGACATATAACCGTTTTCTGCATACAAACTTGTAATTCCCTGCATTCCTTCCTGATATTTTGTTTGATTATAAACAGCACCTTCTTTTAGTTTTATATATGAAAGGAGTTTATCAGCTTGAAATATTTCATTTCCCTTGATTGTAGTCCCGTTATAGGTATACTGGGGACCTTCCTGAATAACAAAAGTGAGCGTAAGCTCATTCCTGTTCTTTTTTTCATTGAGCTTTGTATTCTGCATAACGTCGACAACTTTAGCGTCGGCATATCCACGATCCTGATAATACGTTACGATTGTCTGTTTATCCGCTTCAAGTGAAGATTTCTGAAAGGCACCGTCTTTCATAAAACCGGCTTCTTTAAGTGAAATTTTACTTTTTAAAGTACGCTCAGACACGACAGTATTTCCGCTGAAACGAATTGAAGTTATAACAGTATTAGCTCCCTCTTGTACAACAAATGTAAGTTGTATTCCCTGTGCGGTTTCTTCTGTTTTATGAGTCACTTTGGCATCTGTATACCCCTTTTTCAAATACACATCGCGCAGAGCTCGTTCATCAAGCAGTACCTTGCTCTCAAGATAAATATCGTCCGTCTTTACGGTCACGGCTTCACGCAGTTCACCGTTTCGTATCTTTTTATTACCTTCAAAATTTATAGATTTGATGACGGGCCTTTCTTTTACCTTAAATACGAGCAGAATCTCATCAGCAGTTTTTGGATCATGTTTTGCATACGGAGTAATATCCTCAAACATATCAAGTCCATAAAGACGGTCAACAAGATTATTGTATTCGTCTTCGGTAAATTGCTTTCCAATAAATGCACTCGTAATACCTGTTAATTCCGATTTTTTGACGTTTTTCAGCCCTTCAAATGATATTTCTGAAATTGTCTTTCCCCAGAACCAGTTAGGATCTTCCGTCGTGCTGTTCTGCGATGCAAGCGGCAGACAGACAAAAAATAAAAAAGCAGTAAGAAGCAGGAATCGGGAAAAAACGCGGTTTACTGAATACATACATTCTCCTATTTCGTATTTAGAATGAAAATTTCCAGGAAAGAGTCAGAGACGTCGACGTAATTATCTCATTATTCAGCATTGCATCAATATTAGGAGCGAAATTCCATCGTATATCAACAAAAGGAGATTCGAGTTCCAATCCAAATTCAGGCTGAAACGTAAGCCCCTGCGCTGTAGTAGTATCGTTAACTCTTGTCTCATCATATGACAGATGCATAAGCGCATCGACATACACTGCACTTCCGAAGTATTTACCAATATAAACAGTTGAATTGTCAAGAAAGTTACCGGCTGCCAGCTTGGAAGGAGTAAGTGTGCCTGCAAATCCCATTTTCAACGTGTTCTGCAAAACCATTGTACGTACTGAAAATATATCAAAATTCAGCAAATCACGCAACTTATTCTCGACTGCACGACCGATTGTAGACTGAACGGCATAATCACTTGCAGCAAACAACAGGCTGCTTACATTTGTCGAATCACCGACGGCCATAAGCCCGAGCAATTCGCGTATTTCCGTTTCCGATTTTGCCGGAATCGATGTAACCTGCGGATTGAAATCGGACAAATACTGATTCTCTGCAGAAAGAATGATACGGAGTTCTTCTCCATTTTCATCCCGTTCACGAGTCTCTGCCTGTACTGTTATGCGCGGATTAATACGTCCGTCAGTGTCATTAAATTTTAAAGTTCCCTGTTTTATATAAAAATTTCTGTTCAAATATGCAACGTCGCCTGATTTCAAGCCTATATCGCCCTTTATTGCATACGTATTCTCAGACTGATCCATTTTCAAATTCACTGAAGTATTCGGAACAAGCACACAACGAAGCAACGGATCAAGCACAACATTTACGTGAGGTCCTGTCGTAATATCAAGATCTGTTCTGATATAGAACGGCATACTGTTATCAAGTTTATCATTCAGTGCAGAAGCAATTTCAGATGCACGTATAGTTGCATTCACATTCTCTACGTATACATCGCCTGTTATATCGAGAATATTATTTTGAAAAACAAGACCTAAATCAACGGCTGTAAAACCTTTAAACTCTGCTACAGCAGCATCAAGATCCGCTGCTGCAATATGTCCCGGCACAGTTTTTACAGAACCTTCCAATCTGTCGAATAACCATCTGTCAAAATAAATCTTTACCTTGGTGAATACATTTTCGTTATGCTCCTTAAGGGCCACTTCAGGTACCCATATTTCATTATGAAGCATGGTAACAAGTATCTTGTCAGTTGTAATATGCGATGGAATAATCTTTGGAAGGCTGAAATCAGGTTTTATTATCGAAACAGCTCCTGTAAATTCCGGATCTGTCTGTAATCCGCTGATTTTTACCGCACCATTAAGAATACCGCTGTACATTTTGAAATAATCATCAGGAAAATATGAAAACAACTCACCTAAATCTGCATATATTCCAGATATACTGACATCAAGCTGCTTTTTTTCCTGTCTGCCTACTATATTGCAATGAAACGGCTTATCCTCTGAAATCTTAAAAATCAATTCACCACTGCTTGTTATATGTCCAGAAACTCCAAGATTCTCTGATGAAAACAAAGATGTACCGTTTTTTCCGTGATGCAGTGTAAAGGAAAACGGAAACGATTTTTTAAACAGAGTTCCTGCTGCCCCCGGAGAAGAAACAGTTGCAACAAACGATTCTGGAACAAGGCTGCCTTTTTTTAACGATGTGTCCGAAATTGTCAAATTCAAAGGCATTAAAAAAGTTTTACTTCCTGTATCTGCATCAAGCTCTGCAGACGCCGTTCCTTCATATGTTTCCAGTGAAATATCTGACTTAATATTATTAATTTCTACAGAACCGTATTTTACGTGCATTGTATCGATTGTAATTGCATGTTCGACCAGAGATGCGTTACCACCGGCAGAAAACTGAATTCCGCCAATCATTATTCCCGCGGAATCAACAGTGAGTGCAACATAAGGTTTATCCAGTGTACCAGTCGCAGTCAAAGAGGCAGAAAGCGAATTGTTATCGCTTTGTTCCACAACAAATCTATTCAGCCCAAAGTCCTTACAAGAAAGCTGGATATTGAAATAAAGATTATTTTCAATTGTATTCTGAGATAATGGCAAAGAATCCGGATTATTGACATCAGCAGATGCATCAACCTGTTCATTCGACAGCGGATTCTTAAGCAAAAGGCTGAAATGAGCGGAATTAAACAAATTGTTATTCATATTAACAATGAACTGTGCACTTCCGTTTAATGCCGAATAGATGTCTGAATATGACACAGATTCAAAAAATGCACCATATCTGGTAATTTTCCCAGCAAGCTGAATTTTCGGTGCAAAAGAAAATTTTGAACCAGCCTCCTCTGCCTCAAAACGCGAAACATCCATGACAAATCCATCATTCAACGTATAGGCAAATCCAGTTTCCGCCGACATCGTAAAAATAGTACCTGCTGAACTTATAGGAAAATTATTAAACAACAGAGAACCTTCAAAACTTCCATTGTTTGATCTTTGTATTTGCACCGACGTTCCATAATCGCCTGTAACGGACACGAAATTATCCATAATATTCGCCGTAAAATGATACGGGACAGAGCCTGCATTCACATCGAGTGTAACGAAGTATCCCTGTAAATCAGGCGACTTGTCAACTTCTGCAGACGCATGCACGGTATTTTTACCGTAAATAAAATCAAACTGCGTTATCTGCAACGATGTCCCGTTACCATCGAGCGACATAAGCAAAAACTGGTTATCTTTTTTTGTATTTGCAATAATTGCATACGGTATGTTGTATGAGATCGCTTTCATATCAGACGATAAATAAAATTCACCGGAAAACAAATAAGGTTTTAACGCAGTAGAAACCGACAATATAGTATGAGATACTTTTTCAGGGACAAAAAATGAAACAGTCTCAGCAATGTTGTCCAGATATACATTCGAAACGTAGACACCTGCCTGAACATATTTTGTCTTTGTTAAATAACTTCCGTCTATCTGAATTGTCCCCGGATTCTCAGCTTCGGAATGTGAATAATCGGACACCTCAAACCGATAATCAATCGATTCGTTGTGTGGAATGACAGTAAGCTGCAGTGCGGTAAGGGTTTTATCATTAATAAATACCTGCGGTGAAAAGCACTGAAAACCATGATTAAGCGGATCAAAAAAAAGCTCGGCCGTTATTACACATCCGTTAGCAAGAACAACACGGTTGACATCTGCTGTTCCCACTAAACGCATTCCCTCGAATTCATACGACAAAGACATATCTGCATCGCAATTCTTCCCCTCAAGGACAAGACTTGTAACGTGTATATTCCGTTTATCTCCGGAAAGTTTATATGAAGCTTTCAAAGCTCCCGGAACAAGTGTATCTGCCAGATATACAATACCGTTTGACGAATATTCCAGTTTCGATGTTTTTGTGTTATAAACTGCATATATATTTACCGTAAGACTGACTGAAGCAAGTTTCTGCATTAGCTTTCTGCGCATACCAACGGTTGATACAAAGGATGACGGTAGCAGTTCATCTGAACGGAACGTACAGTTAACAAGTCCGGAATCGATACTATATGAACACTGAAGCATAAGAGGATATGAATTTTGAATAGTCCGCATCGAGACTGTACGGTTCTTATATGAAAAAAGAAAATTCAGTTTTCCGAAAGAAAAATCACCACCTGTAATATTGGCAAAACGAGCAAGAAGAGAACTGCCTTCAAAACCATTTTTCATGCTGCCTGCAATAGAAAATTTTCCCGACACAGGTATTTGTTTCAACTGCTCAAATGAACCTTCTGCACTTCCATCCGCTAATATCTCGAGGGCCTCATTGATATGATCATATTTTGCAGAAACCTTTCGTAATGTAACTGAAACGTTAGTTCCGTTCCCATGATAATGAACTGCTACATTTTTGATAATAACGTCGACAGGAATTTCAACAGAGATATTCATCATGTCGAATGTTGTACCGGATGACTGATTCTGCATCATTTCGACAAGTTTTTCCACAATTGCTCTGTCTGAAGTATCTTCGTAGTCAAGGATGATTCCATCAATTGTAAGACTTTTTAATACATGCTTCATATCTCTCTGCAACAACCGAACAAGGCTGTACTTAAGAATGACTTTCCGGATTTTTATAATATCCGACTGATCCTCCGCTGATTTCAGGACTATACCTTTTATGCTGAATACTGTTAAAATAGATGGAGACATAGATGAATAGGAAAAAGTCAGCCCGGTTCTATTCTCAAGTTCAGTACGGAATGCATTCACACGACCGGAAATTATCTCTGTAAGAGACTTGTACACAGGACTGACGCACAGCAGTGATATAAGAAAGAGCATGAGGAATATCATGATGTATATGCTGCTTACGACTGACCTTTTATTCATATTCGCAAAGTCTATCTTATCAGAATATCGGCATAATTACAGGTATATTCTATGGTATTGCATAATTTTATTGTATTCGAAGGTATTGATGGAGCAGGAACCTCTACTCAATTAAAAAAACTTGCTGAAAAAGTAAGCGGCGACAGACTTTTTATCACCTCTGAACCAACAGGACTTCCGACTGGAGTTTTTCTACGGCGTATGCTCAAAGGCGAATTCTCCGTCGATGAAAAAACTGCTGCATATCTGTTCGGAGCAGACAGATGCGAACATGTATTCGGTACCGGAGGCATTGTAGAACAACTAAACTCCGGCAGGTTGGTCGTAAGCGACAGGTATTTTTTTTCGACCCTAGCCTATCAGTCTGTCTCGTGCGGAAACGAGCTTCCCCGTATGCTTAACAGTGTATTTCCGCTGCCGGAATTACTTTTCTACTTCCGCATAAATCCTGAAGTTTCTTTCGGGCGTGTCATTTCGCGCGGTGAAAAGACGGAAATTTACGAAAAAGTCGATTTTCAGCAGAAGGCAGCAACTTTGTACGATAAAATCATGCAGGAATACAACGGCACTGCTGCAGCTGAAACAATGCAACTTGTCACACTGGATGCTGTGAAACCTATAGAAGAAACAGCTGAAATTATCTGGAGTTACCTTAAAAATATGCCGATACTGAAGTCGTGAAAAAGACAGTGCCGCATATTATATACATACTGGTTCTCGCTTTCGTACTTCAGTCGATTATTCCAGTACCGGCCGATGCGTACATGGTAAAATATAAAGAGGATTTCTACCGTCTTTACCACGTCCATTACCAGCAGTATCCTGACGACTGCATCGAAAATATTTATTGGCTCGAAAAGGCAGCACAGGCAGATTTCTGCAATCCTCTCTACGCCGATGCAAAAATAGATACAGAAAAACAATGGGAAAAATACCGGTATCTTTTCCAAATGCACATTAATCTGAAACTGATTGAACAGCATCTGCGGCTGGGAAGAATATATGACAAAAAGATTGCTCATTTTTATGACGCACCGTGGAAAGACGAGTACGTAAACGATCTCACCAAAGCGCTTACATGCTATCAGGCAGGTTTGTACTACTGGCAGGAAGCCCAACTCTGGGCTGAAAAGGCAAATGCTGTGTCGTTCGACTTTCTGTTTATCACCGATCAGCAGAACTGGGAAGATGAACGCGAACGAATAAAAACAGGAAATCTTGATTATGGAAAAATGCTTAACCGCGAAATTACGCGTGTAACGAAAGTCAGAAACGATTTCCTTGCAATGAATACAAAAAACTACTAAAATATCCACATTATGGAAAATGAGTTCAATATAAAATATTCGCCGGTTCATCCAGGCACAGATTCAACGCATGTTATCTTTAATTCCGGCAGGCTTGATCTGATTTCTGAGCTGCATCCCGGAGAAATACATGAAGACGGACATCGTTGTTTTTTTATTACAGACGCTACAGTAGCAACATTACCGTCTGTTCTACCGTTCATCGAAAAATTTGATGACGGAAAATGTAACGAAGATACCATTCTTATTCTCGGTTCTGGAGAACCGTATAAAACGATTGACAGTGTTCTTACTATCGTGAAAGCAGCACTTGAAGCGGATTATACACGTAAGGACAAATTCATTGGTATCGGTGGTGGTGTTATCTGTGATATTACAGGTTTTGCGGCATCATTATTCAAGCGCGGAGCGGCTGTAGAATTCGTGCCGACAACACTGCTTGCAATGGTTGATGCTGCCATCGGCGGAAAAACAGGATGTGATTTCGACAATTACAAGAATATGATCGGTACTTTTTTTCCCGCCCAATCGCTGCATATTTTTCCGGAATTTATACAATCGCTCTCTGATGACCAGTATCGTTCAGGTCTTGCAGAAGCATTCAAAACGGCGCTTTTATATGACAAAAAATTATATGAACTATTCAGAGACAGTATCGAAAAAATAAAAAAACGCGACAAGAACATAAACGAAACGCTTATCAGGCACTGCATCAAAGCAAAAGCAGAAGTTGTCGAACAGGATCTTATGGAAAAAGATAAACGGGCTTTTCTGAATTTTGGTCACACATTCGGACATGCGCTTGAATCCCTTGTCGGACTGGGCAATATTACGCACGGAGATGCCGTAGCATGGGGTATAGGACGAGCAATCGTACTAAGTAATAACCTTGATCTGTGTAATGCCGCATACAGAGATGAAGTACTATCTGTTCTCAAATCTTATGGATGGGAAACCAGCCCGTTTCCAAAAATTGTAAAAGGAGGTGGTGTCGGCGACAGACTTCTTGCAAATATGCATAAAGATAAGAAAAATTCAGGGAACACCATAAAACTTATTCTGCAGAAAGGGCTTACAGAAACACTTATTCAGGAAATCAGTGACGACAAGATACTTGCCGTTTTGAAGTAATTATGTATCAAAAAAATATTGAACATTATTTTGATTGGGCTGCTACAAGCCCTGCCGACGAGGATATTCTCCGCTCGTCTCTTGAAGAAACACTCGCTGTATGGGGAAATCCATCAAGTGTCCATATGATAGGAAAAGAAGCCCGTGCGCTTCTTGAATCTGCGAGGAAGCGATGCTCAGACATACTCGAAGTTCCATCAGATAAACTTTTTTTTACGTCAGGAGGTACTGAAAGCGACCACATTCCGCTGCTTTCAGTACTTAACAGACCACAGAAAGGTACCGTTCTTGTCAGTTCGCTTGAACATCCTGCTGTACGCAATGAGGCTGCAGAACTCAAAAAATGCGGCTGGAAAGTAGTAACCATTCCTTCTAATACTGCAGGGATGATTACACCGGACGCTGTTATTTCAAAACTGACAGACGATACTGTACTTGTATGCGTTATGGCAGTAAACAATGAAACAGGTGCAATTCAACCTGTGTATGAAATAGCAGATGCCCTTACACACGCAGCTAAAGGAAAAAGACGCGCAAAACTGCATGTCGACTGTGTGCAGGCAGCAGGGAAAATACCTCTTGAACTTTCTTATGCAGGAATAGACAGTGCAGCTTTCAGTGCACATAAAATATGTGGTCCCCGAGGGGTAGGTCTTCTGTATCTTTCAGATCCTGTTGAACCGTTTCTGCGCGGCGGTGGACAGGAAAAAAATATCCGGAGCGGGACGGAAAATGTGTATGGAGCGCTTGCCTTCTCAAAATGCCTCGAACGGTATTATATAAACAAAAATAATTTCCATGCAAAGGAACGAATTATTCTGCAGCAGAAGTATATGCATGAGTTTCTTAAAAAACTTGCAGAAATAAAAGGATGTATGGTCATTCCCTCTGTCAGGCTTGAAAGTTCCTTTGAAAACGAATATTCTTCGTGGGTTGTACAGGCTTCTTTCAGAAATATTCCCGGTCAGGTCATGCTGCGCGCATTGGATGCAGACGGTTTCTATATTTCTACAGGCAGTGCCTGCTCGTCGCAAAAAAACGACAGACCAGTGCTGGAAGCTATGAATGTCGACTCCACGATAAGAGAAGACGCAGTACGATTCAGCTTTGGACCTCATACAACAGAACAAGCCATGTACGAGCTTGTAGAAAAAACAGCAGAAATCGCGGGACGGTTTAATAGATAGTACTCTCTTGTATAATAAATGATTTTATGGTAGGTTGTTGACAATCTATTAGAAACTGTCTTTTTTAATCACTGAAATTTATTAAGGAAGGATTATATGGGTGCTCGCGGTGAACTTTTTACGACTCAGATTTATCTGGACAACAGGTCGTATTTTTTCAACGTAAAAGAGAATAG
>JBAYAJ010000010.1:0-29013 GCA_041669845.1 Treponema sp. | reverse complement strand
CAATTTGAAAGAATTCTGCTGGAAGAAGCAGCGTTATAAGTTGAAAGAAGCAGTGTTTGAACTTGTAAGAAGCCTTCTTACAAGTTCAAAGAAGCCTCGTTAGAAATTGAAAGAAGCCTTCTTTCAAAATCAAAGACCAAACCATGACACTGCCGGCTTAAAAACGTATAATGGGAACCTCTGAAAACTTCAGTTTTTAGAGGTAACTCTGAAAGTGCCCTATATGAATATGTTCTGTAAAGTTGACAACTCGGTATCGATCATATTATAGTAAAACGAGGAGGCAATCGATGAATACAGTTGTTGTATCTACAAAGTATCAGGTTGTTATACCAAAAGAAATCAGAGAAACAACAGGTCTGAAAGCAGGAACGTCTCTTGAAATAATACAGTATGGTAGTCGCATAGAACTGATACCGATTCAACCGGTTAAATCATTAAAAGGGAAATTCAGGGGAATAAATACAGAAATAGAACGGGAAGAAGACCGGATATGAATATAGTTGATTCGTCCTGCTGGCTTGAATACTTTGCAGGAAGTACAGTCGGTGATAAAGTTTCTGCTGTTATCGAGGCAGAGAAGGAATTGATAGTGCCGACGATTACATTATATGAAGTATTTAAGAAGCTGCTGATTGAAGTTGATGAAGACAGTGCACTGCTTGCGGTAGCACATATGAAACAGGGAGCAGTAACGGAATTAGATCCTGATTCAGCAATATATGCTGCCAAAGTAGGAAAAGAATGCAAATTAGCAATGGCGGATAGTATAATTTATGCGACAGCTAAAAAATATGATGCGACACTTTGGACACAGGACAAACATTTCAAAGGACTGGAAAATGTAAAATATTTTGAGAAAGAGAAATAATTACAATCTGCGGTTATGTGGAGAGAAGCTGCATGCCTCAGTATATTGTGGGAAAAGCGATAAAAGCAGCGGGAATACGTACGTTTTTCTTGACGCACTTTCTCTGTTATGCAAGAATAACTGCATGAAATCTGAAAGGCGGGTATTTCTTTTTTCTGTATTCATACTGACTGCTGTATTGACCGGCTGCGTCAGGGTGCCGGAAATGACTGAGGAAGAAATTGTACGGGCAACCGGTAATCTGAATACGGAACTTATTTCAAAAACGCAGTCGAAGCCGTGGAAGGGCGGCGGCTATGTTCCCGGAAAAGTCGGCGGAACGTGGTATGATACCATATTGAGTGATCCGAAGACGTTCAACCAGTATATTGCGGAACGTGACGCCGACAGTGCAGCCCTTATTTTGCAGACTACTGATTTTCTGTTTGATTACGATGCGACGCTCAAAGAATGGACGCCGCGCTGTGCATATTTCAGTATTGAGACAGACAATAAAAAAGGCACGCTTACAGTACACTGCACACTTCGTGAGAATATGTACTGGACGTATTATAATTCGGACAGGAAAATTCCGGTGACGTCGGATGATGTCGTTTTCTGGTACAATGAAATTGCGGGAGATAAAAAATTCCAGAGTTCGGGATATCCGCAGCAGTTCGTTACGATGAGCGACGGATCGGAAAAGCATATAGACGTCGTTAAAATCGACGACAGACGGTTCGACTTTGTGTTTCCCCGTGTTGTTGCGGACCCTGTTCTTGCAACCAATATGAGCCTGTGTCCTTCCTTTATTTACCGTACTGCAAAAGAAAAGGGCGGAGTGGACGGCGTGAAGAATCTGTTCAGCGTTGCTTCCGATCCGAAGACTCTCCCTTCCATGGGACGGTGGTATATAACCGAGTACACGCCGGCCCAGCGGCTTGTGCTCAAACGCAATCCGCAGTACTGGGATAAAGATGCAAACGGCGTGGCTGAACCGTATCCTGAACAGGAAATTATACAGATAGTCGGCGACCAGAACACTGATTATCTGCTTTTTAAGCAGGGCAGGGCAGAGACGTATACGCCGCGGCCGGAAGAAGTAAGCGACGTCGTAAACAATCAGAAAAATGAGTATACCGTATTCAATGCGGCAGGCTCTCTCGACGCATCATTCTGGTCGTTCAATCAGAATCCGAAGAACAGGGACAAGCCGTATTATGCATGGTTCACGAGGAAAGAGTTCAGACAGGCGATGAGCTGTCTTTTAAACCGTGACCGGATTATTACGCAGACGTACCGCGGCCTTGCCGATCCGAAGTATTCGTTTTTCCCGGAAGCGAATCAGTATTACAATCCCGACATAACTCTCCAGTACCGGTATGATCCGAAAAAGGCTCTGTCTCTTTTAAAGAAGTGCGGAATGAAACAGAACGATAAGGGCATCATGTGCGATGCGAACGGTACTCCTGTAGAATTTGATCTTTCACTTGCCGCTACAAGCACCGTCGCAAACGACATTGCGCAGATTATTTCCGACGAATGCGGAAAAGCCGGTATCAAAGTTAATGTCCGGCAGATCGATTTCCAGAAACTTGTCGAATCCCTTACGTCTTCTTACGACTGGCAGTCGGTCATAATAAGACTTGGTTCGAATCTGTTTCCGTCTCAGGGAAGCAACGTGTGGCCGTCTGACGGTAATCTGCATCTGTGGTATCCGCTGCAGGAAAAACCTGCAACGGAATGGGAAGCCCGTGTAGATTATCTGTATAACGAGGGATGCTATACGAACGATCATGCCGCAGCTGCAGCAATATGGGATGAGTATCAGAAAATTATTCTTGAACAGTGTCCCGTTATCTATCTTGTACGCGCCCGCAGTTTTTTTGCAGTAAGAGACGAATGGGATTTAACGAACGTATATTACGACAATCTGAATGGGGCAAAAACCGATTATGTATTTTTGAAGCAATAGGTAATAAGCATGAGTAACAGAAATAATTTTACTTACAGCATAAAATCAGCAGTCGGTGTGATTTCATATCCGTGGACGCTGTTCCGGGCGAAGGTTCCGCTTGTATCGTATATAACTGGCCGTCTGGTTACAATGATTGCGCTGCTCTTCCTTCTGGGCTTTGCCATGTTCGGTCTTATGGCTCTTGCTCCCGGTGATGTAGTCGATCAGATGATGACGCAGCAGATTCTCTCGAGTACATCTGACCGGAAAGCTGCCGGTGCTGCAGGTTCAAAAACCGATACGACGTTTTCCACAGAACAGATGGCAGCAATGCGCGCTGAGTACGGACTGGACAAACCGTTTTATGTGCAGTACTTCAAGTGGCTTAACCGCGTCGTCGTACACCATGATCTGGGTGTTTCGCTTGTTTCACGGGCGCCTGTCTGGTTCCTTATAAAAACGCGTCTTGTTAATTCTGTCGTGCTTAATCTTATTTCACTCGTATTCATTACAATATTTTCTTTTCTGCTGGGCATCTATTTCTCCAGCAAAGTCGGGACGAACATAGATATTGCGGCGACTTTTTTCGCGCTGTTTTTCCATGCGTTTCCGGGAATTCTGCTGCTTATTCTGCTTCAGCTGTTTGCTTCGGTCTCGGGACTGTTTCCGGTGACTGCGTACCCTGATTTTCCGTTTTCGTATGCACCTGGTAAATTTACGTTCAGCTACATGTACCATGTATTTCTGCCGCTGCTTGCATCGTTCCTCGGCGGGGTCGGCGGTACTATGCGCATGATCCGTGCGACAATGCTTGACCAGATGGGAATGCCGTATATTATGGCGCTCAGAGCGCGCGGTATAAGCGAAAAACGCGTGTATCTGAACCATGCGTTCCGGAATACGCTTAATCCGTATATTACGGGAAGCGCAAACCTTCTTGCAGGTCTTTTTTCCGGTTCGCTCGTTCTGGAAATAATTTTTGCGTATCCGGGAATAGGCCGGCTTATGTACGAAGCCGTTCTTCAGGAAGACATAAACCTGGTGCTGGCGAACAGTATGTTTATTTCGGCACTTGTGCTTGTCGGTATGGTTGTTTCAGATATTCTGCTGGCAGTGGTCGATCCGCGCATCAGATACGGGAAAGTGTGAGGTTCGTATGAAAACATTTGGCAGATTTTTAAGAACTCAGCCCGTTGCAACTGCTTCGGTTGTTATTATCTTTATTCTATACCTCGTGATGATATTTGCGGAATTCGTTGCACCGTATCCTGCAACAATGTCGTTCAGTTCAGACTCGTTTCATCCCGGAAACGTCCGCATTACTCCGCAGGGCATCGCAGCTCAGGAATGCCGTGTACTTAATCCTGTGTCATGGAAATATGCGCGTGTAAAGGGCAGATATCATAAAATAAGTTTTTTTGTACACGGATCGGACTACAAACTACTCGGTTTTATTCCGTGCAGCCGGCACCTCTTCGGTACATCGCCCGATCCGGCAACAGGAGAACTGTATCCGGTTTTTCTGCTCGGTGCGGACAATCTCGGAAGAGACCTGTTCAGCCGCATCGTGTACGGAAGCCGCATATCGCTTACCATCGGTTTTGTTGCATCGGCACTTTCGCTCGTGCTTGCAATTCTTCTGGGCGGACTTGCCGGATATTACGGAGGCGCCACAGACTGGACTATCATGCGTCTGGCCGAATTCTTCATGCTTATTCCCGGTCTGTACCTGATCCTGTTCCTGCGTTCGATGCTCAATACGTCGATGGACAGCGGAACCGCATATATGATAATAACGCTGATTCTTTCGCTCGTCGGCTGGCCCGGTTCCGCCCGTACGATACGCGGCATGGTGCACGCAGTCAAGCGGGAAGACTTTGTAATGGATGCAGGCCTTGAAGGAATACCTTCAACAATTATTATTTTTGTACATATCATTCCGCAGATAGCAAGCCTGCTTATCGTAAGCGTCGCGCTCAGCGTACCTGGGTTTATCATGAGCGAGACAACTCTTTCCTATCTGGGACTCGGCATAAGCGATCCTGCCGTCAGCTGGGGGTCTCTTATTAACCGCGACATTACGACTCTGTCGAACCTCCGGAATTACCCGTGGCTGCTCACTCCCGTCTGGCTGCTTCTTATCGTGACGCTGGCGTTCAATTTTTTCGGGGATGCGCTGCGCGATTATTTTGATCCGTATCATGCGGTTTTCAGTACGTGGAAAAAAAAGTTTTCAAAAGCAGGCGGTACTGATAAAAAGAGTCCGGAGACAGCGGTAGCAGACCGGGGCAAACCGTTTTTATCAGTAGAAAATCTGAGAGTTGTATTTACCGTACTCAGGGGAGTGGACCGGATACAGGTACACGCAGTACGCGGCGTTTCTTTTACGATGGCGAAAGGTGAAGTACTGGGAATTGTCGGTGAGTCGGGAAGCGGCAAATCGGTGACGACAACTGCAATCCCGGGACTGCTTCCTCAGAACGCACAGGTAGACGGACATATCTGGTTTGAGGGGACTGATCTGGTATCTCTCGGACAGGAAGAACTGCGAAAATACCGCGGACGGAAGATCGGACTCATTTTTCAGGAACCGGGGCGGTCGTTTGATCCTCTGCAGAACATCGGGAGTGTGTTTTTTGAAACGTTCCGGGTGAGCGAACCTGATATAGTAAAGGCAGATGCTTACGGGAGGGCTGAAAAGCTCCTGGCAGAGGTCGGTGTCCCCGATCCGCGCGGGCGGCTTGAAAGTTATCCGCATCAGTTTTCAGGCGGTCAGCTGCAGCGTATTGGAATAGCACTTGCACTTGCACGTGGATGCGAACTTCTGATTGCAGATGAGCCGACGACGGCGCTCGACGTAACGATTCAGGCACAGATAGTGTCTCTGCTGCTGCGGCTGCAGAAAGAACGGCAGCTGTCGGTCATTTTTATCAGTCATAATATTGATCTTGTAGCGCAGATTTCCGGCCGCATGATTGTTATGTACGGCGGTATGGTAATGGAAGAGGGGACTGCGGAAGAAATCATACACGGTGCACGTCATCCGTACACGCGTGCGCTTCTTGCCGCTTCTCCCCGGTTCGGTTCTCATTATACGGAAGAGCGCATGAAATCAATTCCGGGAAAAGTGACTGATCCTGCTCATCCCGAACCCGGATGTCCGTTTGCACCGCGGTGCGGGTTTGCAGAGGATTTGTGCAGAACGCCAGGTGTGGTCTGTCCTGTTGTAAAGAAAAGCAGAGGTATGCAATGAACGGCGGAATTATTGAAGCGCAGCATTTGTACAAAACTTTTGATCTTGAAGCGGGATTTTTTGCAAAACACGACAAAACAGTGTATGCGGTAAACGATGTTTCATTTACGATTGAACGCGGAAAAACGTACGGTCTTGTAGGTGAGTCGGGGTGCGGGAAAACTACTACAGCGCGGCTGCTTGTTGAAATGTATAAACCGACATCAGGAAAAGTTTTATATACACCGGCTGGAGGTACTGTTCAGAATATAGGAGAATATTCCCGCCGCGGAATGCGTTCCTACAGGGAGCGGGTAAAATATATTTTTCAGGATCCGGCGCGTTCGCTCAATCCGCGTATGAACGTTTTTGATGTGATTACTGCCGGACTCCGTTATTCGTCGAAGTGGAAGGGAATGGCGGCTGCAAAAGAGCTTGCTGCGGAAATAATCTCCGAGGTAGGTTTGGCGGAAGCCGATTTGTACCGCCGCCCTTCGGAATTTTCAGGCGGTCAGCGGCAGCGTATATCGATTGCACGCGGGTTAATAATGGAACCGGACGTGATGATATGCGACGAAGTCGTTTCTGCACTGGATGTTTCAATTCAGGGGCAGATAATCAATCTGCTTGACGACCTCAGAAGAAAGCACGGCCTCAGTTTCCTTTTTATCACGCATGATCTGAAAGTTGCATGCTATTTCTGCGATACGATCGGTGTTATGTACCGCGGCGTGCTGGTCGAAGAAGCTCCTGCCGGAGATTTGTACAGGACGGCGCTTCATCCGTACACAAAACTGCTTTTCGACGGTGCAGCGGGGAAAGGTGCGGCTTCGAATCTTGAAGTAAAAACGACACTCTCGATAGAGCAGGGGTGTCCGTTTGCGTACCGCTGCCGGTATGTTCAGACAAAATGTCGTTCGGAACTGCCTGATTTTACGATGCAGGGAACCGGGCACAAAGTCCGCTGCTGGGCGGTACGCTGATGTGGAATCGGTACGTATTGTACTTTTATAAGTTTTAGTGATACTCTTTATAGTATGAATAATGAAACGGGCACAGAAAAACCAGGAAAATCTGGTGCATCGGAAGAGATGCTGAATAAAAGTTTTGAGGAAATCTGCCGGCTGCTTGCCGGTATTGATGACGAAAAATTTATCAATGATTTTTTTTTGTGTCTTTTTACACCGGCAGAACGGCGGGATTTCGCAAACCGCTGGCTCCTTGTAAAGGAGATAGATAAAGGAACGACACAACGGGAAATTGCACGGAAATTCGGCATGTCATTGTGCAAAATAACACGGGGTTCACGCGAGTTAAACAAAAAAGACAGCGCGTTCCGTAAAATGCTTGCACGGCTGTCTTTTCAGAGCTGAGTTATTTCGTTTCTGTTTTTTTAGGCTGCAGTACTGCTGCTGCATCGTTTCTTTTCCAGCGGAGTGCAGTCATATACGGTGTCTCTCCGGAAATATTTCTGACATTCATATCGAGTCCATATGAAAGCAGTTCCTGAATAATTTCAGGCGGCGATATTCGTGCGGCATAATGAAGAATTGTATTTCCCTGTATATCTGATTTTGTTCCGGCGTATTTTACAATGTCGGCAAGAATCTGACTATTATTTTTATCAAGCGCAATTGAAGCTGCATTACGTCCTTTTTTGTCGATGGATGAAAAAGGGTTTGCTCCATTCTGCAGCAGTACGAGTGCGTAATTTTCGTAGTTGTTTTCAACAGCATAACTGAGAGGAGTGCACCCATCGGCATTCCGGGTATCTATTGGGTAGCCGAGTGCGACAAGCATTGAAAGTATTTTGTCCGGTCCTTTTGACTGGACGATAATGTGAACAGGTGTATTACCGTCGCTGTCTGTTATCGTTACGTCTTTCCCGAGTACCGTAGTAATAACCTGTTCATTCTGGTTAAGAGAAAGCGAAAAAGGTGTATTCCCGTTTTTATCCCGTGAAAGCGGATTTCCGCCTGCGTTTCTGATCAGAGCAATGACGCGCGTATTACCTGTAAGAGCGGCTTCATGATATGCGTTGCGTCCGTTTATTTCCTGTATCTGTGGATTCGCCTTATTGTTAAGAAGCATCGTAATTACGTCTGTATTTTGTCCGCGGATAGCATCCATAAGAATTGTACGGCCTGTACTGTCGCTTGTATTTGTATCTGCTCCTGAATCGATAAGCAGCTTTGCCATCGGTAGTTTTCCGGCAAGTACTGCTTCTGCCAGTGCTGATTTCCCGGATATATTCTGCGCATTTACATCTATACCCTGCCGGATAAGTTCACGTGCCGAATTGTCTGCATCCCAGCGGACTGCAACATGAAGCGGTGTACTGCCCAGATGATCACGATCTGTAATAACGCCTCCATTTTTTATCATTATGTCAATAAGTTCAGGATCATTTGTTTTCACGGCATTGAACACAGGTGTTTCCCCGTTTGCATTACGTGCAGACGGATTCGCGCCTTTTTCCAGCAGCGAGGTGACAGCGTTCTTCAATTCCCATTCAGCTGCATAATGAAGTGCCGTATTTCCACTGCCGTCTGTCGCTGTAATTGTCTGCGATGTTATAAGCCAGTCCTGGACACTGCCGCCTGATTTGAGTGCAAGGTGAAGTGGGGAATAATTTTTATTGTTTGTCGAAAAAATGTCGGCTTTTTTTGCAAGCAGCAGTTCGCCCACTTTCTGTCTGTTCTTCAGAACCGCAAGATACAGAGCAGAGTTACCGTCGCTGTTACGTGCATTCACGTTGTCCATGAGGCTGAGTATATACTGGATTTTTTCAAGTGATGCATCCGCCATAATAGCGACGTGAAGAGGCGTATTTCCACTGGAATCATGTGACATGACGTTTGATTTGTTTACTATCATTTCAAACATCGGTTCATTGTCCTTAAGAGCAAGCGAAAGAGGTGTTGTTCCGTTTTTGTCCTCTGAATTGATATCAGCACCATGTCCGGTATAAAATTTTACATGTTCGGCATTTCGTTGTTGTATTGCAATTGAAAGCGGAGTAACGCCGTCTTTATTGCGTGCGTTTACATCTGCACCTGCTGCCACAAGCATTTCAAGAATATCTGTCGGGAGTGCTGTCATTGTTGCAGCATGAAGAACTGTGTCTCCGTACGTATCCTTCCGGGTTACATCAGCATGGTAGGAGATAAGCAGACTGTACAGATCTTTACGAGCTGCTTCCGGTATAATCAGCATAATCGGTGTTTTACCAAGGTTGTCCTCTGCGTTTACATCGGCGCCGGAATCGAGCAGCAGCTTTGCAATGTCTGTATGTCCGTACCGTACCGCTTCATGAAGGGGCGTGGCTCCGGTAATATCCTGAACCTGTGTTGATGCGTTATTTGCCAGAAGATATTTTGCGATACCGCTGTGCCCTTGATCGGCTGCAATATGAAGCGGCGTCTGTCCGTCGTCGAAACGGTAATCAAGGTTTCTGTTTGCTACTGCATTCTGAAAATAAGAAAAATCAGAATCAACGTGATCCGCTCCTCCCATAATCAGGTCTGCTGCAATTTCAACGGATGTCTCGTCTGTTATATCTTCGAAAGCAGCATCCAATGGTGTTTTACCTGCATTGTCGGCAACAGAAAGTGGCAGCTGTTTTTTTATACAGTATTTTACTGCCTGTTCATTTTTTGTTTTTACAAAATAATGTACTATCGATTCTCCGTCGGTATCCCGTATTTCTCCGCTTTTTGTCGTGATGAAAATATCATAATAGGACGGATTCCTCTGAAGTCCCAGATCAAGGGCTGTTGTACCGTCTCCGTCGCGTGCAAAAAGGTCTCCTCCCACAGCAGCAAGGACTTTTGCTGCTTCGAAACTGTCGTGTTTAATCGCAACATGGAGGGCCGTATCGCTGTCGTAATTTTTTAAATCTGTATCGGCACCTTTTATAATGAGAAATGTGACCAGGTCTGCGTCATTTATCTGTGCAGCTGCATGAAGGGCCGTATTACCGTGCTCGTCCACAGCATTTATATCGTATTTTGTCTGGAAACGGCCTTTAGCCTCATCCTTTTTTCCATCGAGTATGAGTTCGACGACAGAGGTTTCTTTCTGCGGCGTAGTTTTGCATCCAAAACTGAGCATGCAGAGTACGATTGCAGCAAATACAGCTATTTTGTTTTTTATCATTTCATTTTCCCCTGATAGTTCTCTGTTCTGAATATCGGGAGAAAGCAGAACCGAATTAACTAAAAAAGACTGTGTTTTTGTACAATCTGCCTATTCTCTGCCGCAATCAACCTGGTCCTTCTCGCAATCTGCGCACTTCTTTGCGCAATCTGCGCACATTCCCCAGATGTTGGTCTGTATTTTTTTCATGGAAAAACCTTTAGGAAGCAGATTTCTGCATTTTACAATGTAGGAGGAAAGATCACGATCGGCAAAAATATCAAAAACACGTCCACATTTCTCACATTTAAAATGAAGATGAGGTGTTGTGTCGGCATCATAGCGGAGTTTGTCGTCTTCTATTTTAATGGATTGAACAAGTTTCTTCCCTTCAAAAAGCTTAAGCGTATTGTAAATTGTTGTTTTTGAAAGCGTAGGATAATCAAGTGCAAGGGCTGAATATACCGTGTCTACGGTAGGGTGAACAGGATGTTCACAGAGATAGGCGTATACGGCAACACGTTGTACAGAAGGACGAATTCCGGCGGCATTAAGTCGTGTATGATAATTATCTGACATATAAGTCCCTTTTTAAGTATAATGTAGAGGCTTTTTCTGTTCCTGCTGATTCAAAAAAAGCTTCAGTTCGCCAATACACTATAATTTTTTATTGAAGAAAAAGATAGTACATCGTGTCCGTAGTGGGATATTTCAGACACGATGCAGAGGCTGCTACTTGAAGTAACGGGCCAGGAGTCCTTTAAATCCTGATCCGTGGCGGGCTTCATCTTTTGCCATTTCATGAACACTGTCATGAATTGCATCATAGCCGAGTTCTTTTGCGCGTTTCGCCAGTTTGTTCTTTCCGTCGCAGGCACCCGTTTCTGCCATTACACGCATCTCAAGGTTTTTCTTTGTTGAATTTGTAAGAACTGTACCGAGCATTTCTGCAAATCGGGATGCATGATCTGCTTCTTCATATGCATAGCGCTTGTATGCTTCTGCTATTTCCGGATATCCCTCACGGTCAGCCTGTCTGGCCATTGCGATATACATTCCTACTTCAGAACACTCTCCCGAAAAGTTGTTTTTAAGTCCTTCAACAATTTCTTCATCAAGTCCGCTGGCAATACCGATAACATGCTCTGTTGCAAAACCTGAACTGTTTTCTTTTATTTCTTCGAATTTATTTGAAGAAGCATGGCACTGAGGGCATTCAGACGGAGGATTGTCCCCTGTAAATACATAACCACAAACTTTACATCTCCATTGTTTCATACATACACCTCTTTCATCAGTATGGATTTATCCGCTATGCGGAGTAATTAATATAAAAATGTATTAATTACAAAAATGAATATACAACAATTATATATCAATGTCAATATTTTTTCTTACAGCGGAGGCCGGTGATTTTTCTATTCAAAGACCGTTTGAAATGATATACTTACAAAAATATACAAAAAGGAGTTTTCATGGAACCTTTATCAAGAATCTGGGGACCTCACGACAGGCCTCCTCTCGTACAGTGGATTCCACTCAGTTTCCAGCATGTGTTCGCTATGTTTGGTGCGACAATTCTGGTACCGCTTCTTACCGGACTAAGTTCCTCCACTGCATTGTTTACTGCCGGAAGCGGAACGCTGCTTTATATTCTGATTACCGGTGCAAAAGTACCGGCATTTCTAGGTTCTTCTTTTGCCTTTATTCCGGCTCTTATCGGAATAGGACAACAGTACGGTATCGCGTACGCAATGGGTGGGGCTGTTTGTGCCGGTTTATTTTATTGTGTGGTAGCCTTTATCGTTAAAATATGCGGTAAGGACTGGATCGATAAAGCGCTTCCGCCGGTTGTCATAGGTTCAGTTATTGTTGTTATAGGTATGAGTCTGGCTCCTACCGCTATAAAGGAAGCTTTGTATGTTGGAGCGACAGGAGCATCAGAGAATTATTCACTTGTATATCTGAGTATTGCAGCTGTAACACTTGGTATTGCGATTATTGCAACGATATTTCTCAAAGGATTTTTCAATACAATTTCCATACTTATAGGCCTTGTCGGAGGATATCTTTTTGCACTTATTATGGGATTTTTCTTTCCTGTATATAAAATCATCAATTTTGATATAGTGAGAAATGCAAAATGGTTCGGACTTCCTTTTCTTCATCTTGATGCATCCGGCCATTATTTCTGGATGGCACCGAAATTCAATCTGGTGGCAATTCTTACGTTCATTATTGTTTCTCTTGCTACAATCTGCGAACATCTGGGGGACACTTTGACAACATCACGTGTTGTCGGACATGATTTTCTTAAGGATCCGGGACTTCACCGTACGCTTACAGGAGACGGACTTGCGACTACATGGGCCGCTATCTGGGGTGGCCCGCCGAATACTACATACGGAGAAAACATCGGGGTTATGGCGATTACGAAAGTGTACAGTGTATGGGTTATAGGTGGTGCCGCCGTTATCGCTGTCCTTTTATCGTTCTGCCAGAAAGTAGGTGCATTTATTCAGACGATTCCCGGTCCTGTGCTGGGCGGCATTTCGATGCTTTTGTACGGGCTTATTGCCTCAAGCGGTCTCCGTACACTTGTTGAGGAAGGAGTTGATTATCAGGATAAGAGAAATCTCACTATATCATCAGTCATTATGGTTATAGGAATCGGAGGAGGCATCCTTCAATTTTCAATAGGAAGAGAATTTGTCTTCAGTCTTGGAGGCGTAGCGCTTGCAACGATTATCGGAATTTTTCTTAATCTGATTATTCCGGAATCGGTGGACGAAAAATAATATGAAAATCGCAGTTGTTGGTTACGGAAAAATGGGGCATATGATAAAAGAGGCGGCAGAGAAACTCTGTCATGAGGTTGTTGTGACTGTTGATGTCACATCTCCTGATGCTGACGTGAAAGTTGCCGCAGGCGACGGCGAGTCTGTTGTCCGTGCCGTAAAATCATCCGGAGCGGAAGGTGTAATTGAATTCAGCCATCCGTCTGCTGTTATGGGAAACATTATGGCGCTTCTTCCGCTTGGTATTCCGCTCGTTGTCGGTACGACAGGATGGGCTGATAAAGAAAAGGAAGTTGCATGTTTTGCAGCGTCGTGCGGAGGAACTATCATGCACTCATCGAATTTTTCAATAGGTGTGAATATGTTTTATAGGATAGTTGAAGAAGCTGTAAAACTGATGCAGCCGTACAGTGAATACGATACTGCTGTCTGGGAGATGCATCACAACCAGAAGGCAGACAGTCCGTCAGGAACAGCGATTGAAATTGCCCGTCGTGTTATGGCCTGCAACCCTGCAAAAACTGAAATGGTAACAGATGCTTTTCATGGGAAACCCAGACCGGATCAGCTTCATGTTTCCAGTACCCGCTGCGGTTCTGTCCCCGGTACACATACGGTTTTCTTCGATGGTCCTGCTGATACTATAGAACTTACGCATCGTGCACGAAGCAGAGAAGGATTTGCTTTCGGTGCAGTACGCGCTCTTGAACGGCTTTCATCAGGTCTTAAGACGGGAAAACTGCAGAAAGGCAGGTTGTACGACATGGATGATGTATTCGATTAATCCAGCTGTTCTTGCATTGCTGATGGTTAAAGTGCTGACTGAAGTTGTGAAAGTATGACAGCTGCAGTCAGCAGCGTCTGGGCTGCTATATAGGTGGTCATGATAAAAAATTGTGACAGAAAAAACTGTTTTTTCATGACAGAGAGACCGAGCAGGCTGTCTGATACAACGAACAGCAGTGCTCCGGCAAGATATAATCCCGAGGAGGGCGTTCCGAATGCATACACGGCGGCTGTTCCGGTAAGAACGAGAATGCAGAGAACAGCACTGTAAACTATTGTACAGATCCCCATTAAACCTTTGGGTTTGCCCAGTATAGAATAGACTGCCGCGAGAAGTACTGTTAAACAAAATATTCCAATACCAACCTGACGCAGAGAACACGCAGTGTATGCTTTACTGTATTGTACAATCCAGAAGATGTGCCCGGTAAAAAAACAGAGCGCGCCGGCAGTAAAATGTTTTTCATCGGTGGAAAGCAGAAAAATGTCGCCGGCCGTACCGCATGCGAGCGCAGTAACGGTAAAAGCAAGAGTATACTCTGCATCTGGAAGATATGGAATAAGAACTGCAGTGGCTGTTAGCGCGAGCAGCGGCATCAGAAGAGGCTTTGTAATTGAACATAGTTTTTTATTTTCAATGACACATCCTGCAAGATGGATTATGCTCACAACAGCAAAAATACCGGCAGATACGTAAGCCATATTCCCTCCATAAATAAATCTATAGTCTGCTATTTTATCATATTTTTACCGGTTTTAAATAACTATTCGTAAATATAAAATTAGTTACTTTTCTGTATTTTATTATATTGAATAAAAGTGTATTTTGTTCTAAAATAGGAGTAATCGGCATTTTTTAAATAAGTAGTCCAGCGGGTATTCTTTGAAGTTCTCCGCGGACATAAAGGACATTCCCATGGAGGAAATATGACAATATCTGAGATGCTTCAGCAGAGTGGTATTCTTACTTTGCTTGGTATGGGTGTTGTGTTCTCTTTCCTGATCATTTTGAATGTGTGTATGCACCTGCTTCATGCTGCAGTTCACGCACTCAATCTTGATGTAGATTCAGAGAAAGATGCAACAGTAAAATCTGCTCCTGCAGCTGCGGTTTCCGCTGCTTCTTCGCAGGATGATGCAGCGGTCGCTGCTATCGCTGCTGCCGTTCACGAAAAACGATAATCAGGAGAAATACTATGGCTAAAAAAGTCCAACTTACAGAACTAGTTTTGCGCGATGCGCATCAATCGCTTCATGCAACCCGTATGACAACCGCAGATATGCTGCCTGCATGCCCGATGATCGATAAAATCGGTTATTATGCTGCAGAGGGCTGGGGTGGAGCAACATATGATTCATGTATTCGTTTTTTAAATGAAGATCCCTGGGAGCGTCTGCGGAAACTTCATGCCGCAATGCCCAATACAAAAATAATGATGCTTCTCCGTGGTCAGAATCTGCTCGGATACCGTCACTATGCGGATGATGTTGTCGACAAGTTCGTTGAAGCTGCTGCTAAAAACGGTGTCGGTATTTTCCGTATTTTCGACGCCTGCAATGATCCGCGCAATCTTGAGCGTGCGACTAAAGCTGCAAAAAAAACCGGTAAAGAAGTTCAGATGGCTATTTCCTATGCAACAACACCATATCACACAAAAGAAGTGTATGCGGATCTTGCAAAAACATATGCAGAATTCGGTGCTGATTCAATCTGCATCAAAGATATGGCGGGGTTACTTAAACCGTTTGAGGCGTATGATCTCGTAAAAGCTATAAAAGCAAAAGTCGACATGCCTGTGGAAATTCATTCCCACGCAACAACAGGTCTGAGTGTTGCAACACTGCTCAAAGCTGCTGAAGCCGGTGCAGATATTCTTGATACGGCTATTTCTTCTATGTCGATGGGAACGTCGCACAGCCCGACAGAAACTGTTGTAGAGATGCTTAAAGGAACCGGATTTGATACAGGACTTGATACGAAGGCTCTGCTTGAAATTGCGGCTTATTTCCGTGAAGTGCGTACGCATTATGCTTCTCTTGAATCAAAATTTCTCGGAGCGGATACTCGTATTCTTGTTTCTCAGGTTCCGGGAGGAATGCTTTCGAATCTTGAATCCCAGCTCAAGGAGCAGGGTGCTTCAAACAAGATGGATGAGGTTCTTAAGGAAATCCCGGTTGTCCAGAAAGATGCAGGATATATTCCGCTTGTTACTCCGACAAGTCAGATTGTCGGTACTCAGGCGGTATTTAATGTGCTTTTCGGACGTTATGTGCGCCTGACTCAGGAATTCCGTGATCTTCTTGTCGGAAAATACGGTGCTACACCTGCAGCATGCAATCCGGAAGTTCAGAAGGAAGCGCTTAAACAGAATAAAATGGATGCTGTTGTTACCTGCCGTCCTGCGGATCTTATTGCAAATGAGTGGGGCAAGTGCGTGGAAGAAGCAAACAAGGCCGGTGGAAACGGCAGTGATGAAGACGTTCTTACATATGCCATGTTCCCGAAAGTGGCAGAAAAATTCTTTAAAGAACGTTCAAAAGGCCCGATTGATGCTAAAACGGTTTTCGGTGCGAAAACAGCGGCCGTTTCAAGTGCTCCGAAAGCAGGCTCATATACAGTTACTGTCAATGGTACACCATATGCTGTTACAACAACAGCCGGCAGCGACAATATTGTCGTAAACGGCACATCGTACAACATTGCATTCGGAGAGGCTTCCGCCGCATCTGTAAGCGCGGCTCCTGTTGTTTCCGGCGGTACAGAGATAAAAGCTCCTGTGGCCGGGACGCTGCTTCGTTATGCGGTGCAGAACGGTGCTCAGGTAAAGAAAGGCGATACTGTCATCATGATAGAGTCTATGAAGATGGAACTTGAGGTAAAGGCTCCTGCTGACGGAAAGATAGCCTTCGTTGCACAACAGGGCAGCCAGATTTCAGCAGGTCAGGTTCTTGCCAGTCTCGGTGGTACAGTCGTTATCCCTTCAGTTTCTGCACAGCCTGCTGTTCCGAAAGCTGCTGCATCTGCAGCTTCTGGTGGAAAACCGGTTAACGCTCCTGTCGCTGGAACTCTTCTCCGCTATTCTGTAAACGAAGGGGATATAGTTAAGGCTGATACGACAATCATTATGATTGAATCTATGAAGATGGAACTTGAAATCAAAGCTGGTACCGCTGGAAAAGTACATTTTCTTACTCAGCCGGGAACCCAGATTACGTCAGGTCAGCCTCTAGCTGAGATTAAATAAGGTAAGGTTTATGAATACATCAAAAACTAACGTAAAGAATATATTCATCACGCTGTTTGTTCTTCTTGGCATTGCGCTGGTGTTCTCCGTGGGAAAAAGCACAATCTTTGCTCAGAGTGAATATGAGGCGCAGGCGTCTTTCCGTACAATAAGTACTGCAAAGATCAGGGGATCTGAGGGAATAAAGAGTATTGATATTCCGATTTTTCTTATGAATATCTGGCAGAACACTGGTATTTATAAAATGACTCATACAGAAACTGCAGAAGAAAAAGCTGCAGAGCAGGCTGCTTCTGTAGAGGAAACTCAAAAGGCTGCATATGATCCTTTTGCCGGTGCAACGGCTCCGGCATGGTACAGTCTTATTATGATCGTGGTGGGCTTCCTGATTGTATATCTGGGAGCTGCAAAGGATTTTGAACCACTTCTGCTTATTCCAATCGGGTTTGGCACAATATTTGTAAATATTCTTGGGGCCGGTATGGGTGACGCACCTAACGGTATGCTTCACATTATTTACAAAGCTGGTGTTGGAAACGAATTTTTCCCGATGCTGATTTTTATGGGAATAGGTGCAATGACTGATTTTGGTCCGCTTATTGCCAATCCGAAAACGGCACTGCTCGGCGGTGCTGCCCAGCTGGGAGTTTTTGCGACAATGTTCGGGGTTGCTCTGTTCAATCTTATTCCGGGAATCGATTACAATATGAAGCAGGCGTGTGCTATTGCTATAATCGGTGGGGCAGATGGTCCGACGACAATTTATGTTTCCGGGAAACTTGCTCCGGAAATGATGGCTGTTGTTGCAGTTGCTGCATATTCCTATATGGCACTTGTACCTCTTATCCAGCCTCCTATTATGAAGCTTCTTACGACGAAAAAAGAGCGCCTTATTACCATGCCTCAGGTACGCCCTGTTTCAAAAATGGAGAAAATTCTGTTTCCGATTATGCTTCTTATCCTTACGATTCTGCTGCTGCCTCCGGCAGCACCTCTTATCGGTATGCTTGCATTCGGCAATTTTATTCAGGAAGCAGGATGTGTGGACCGGCTCTCAAAGACTTTGAAGAATGAAATGATGAATATTGTTTCTATTCTGCTTTCTCTCGGAGTTGGATCTCAGATGACACCGGAAAAGATTATTAATCCGAATTCTCTGGGCATTATTGCACTTGGTCTTATCGCTTTCATTATTGCGACAGCCGGCGGTGTGCTTATGGCAAAAATTATGAATCTCTTCCTTCCGAAGAATGAAAAAATTAATCCCCTTATTGGTTCTGCAGGTGTTTCTGCAGTTCCTATGGCGGCCCGTGTTTCGAACAAAGTTGGTATGGAATACGATCCATCGAACTTCCTGCTTATGAACGCCATGGGACCGAATGTGGCAGGTGTTATTGGTACGGCAATTGCTGCCGGTGTATTTATTGCAACATATGCTTAACCTGAAGTGATTATACAGTGTATGACAAAAACCATGCACTGTCGTTAAATTGTTTTTGCAGAAATAGAAAAGCGCCCTTTTCAGGGTGCTTTTTTTAGAGCAGTGGGACTGTTTTTATGTTTCGGAAAATGAATTTAATGCAGTTTGATGTGAGAGCCTTCAGCTGTTTTTATGATTTCGACCTGCGACTGGATAGCTGTTTTCATACTTTCTATATGTGAAATTATTCCCACCATTTTTGTTTCCTGCAGGTCATTTAGGACTCCGATTGCACAGTCCATCGTTTCTTCATCAAGAGACCCGAATCCCTCATCAATAAAAAGAGAATCAAGACGTACTCCTCCGTTTCTGTTCTGAACAATATCCGTAAGAGCAAGTGCAAGACTTATTGAAGCCATGAATGTCTCTCCTCCAGAAAGTGTTGATGTATCGCGGTCTGTTCCTGTAAAAGTGTCTGTTACAAGAAGATCAAGCCCTTTGTAGCCGCCTCCCGGACTTTTATCTGATGAGACTTTGAATGTAAACCGGCCGTTAGAAATACTGCAGAAACGTTTATTTGCATACTGTACAACCTGTTCAAAGTACATACCAAGTGCCCATGAATTGAACGGAATATTCTTCGGATTTCTGCCTGAAAGATCACTGTACAGCATCTTACAAGGAGTTGCTTTTTCTTCAAGTTCTATACGCTTTGCCTCAAGTACATTTTTTTCCGTAACATATGACAGGAGCGTATTATATCTGACGCTGACATCCTGTATTACTTTGGCAGATTTATCCAGTTCATTCTGTACTTTTTGAATTTCGGTATCCGACTCTGCAATCTGTTTTTTTACTTCAGCACAAGGAACGGTCTGTTCTGTATTTTCCATAAGTGCAGTAATTTTTTTTACTTCATCATCATACAACATGACTGACTTCTGGAGATTTTTTTGTTCTTCATCAGAAAGAAGTGCTGCTTCAGCTTCTTCAGAAGTTTTGAATGGAGTATGCTCAAGACAGGAACGAAGTACTTCTGCTGATCCGGCAGCATTTTTTATGACAGCTGCAAATTGTCTGGATAGTTCTTCAAACCGTGCCTGTGCGGAGTATTTTTTTTTACCTGCATCAGTAAACGCATTATTCCATTTTATGTATGCAGTTTTACCGTCCTGTGATATTTTTTCCAGAGCTGCTATTTCTGCTGAGAGTTTCTGTTCATCTGGAATTTCTTCTTCCTTCACTTCGCGTATTGTATCAGTAAGCTGTATTAATGCAGTCTGTGCAGATACAGCATCTGATTTTATTGTTGAAAATTGTCGTGTGAGTGTTTGTATCTGCTGCTGCTGTAATTGATATTTGTCTGCAAGTTGTGCTGTTTTTTTACAAGCATCTGATACGGATTTGTATATGTTTTCTGCCTCCGTGAGTTTCTGCTGTGCTTCATCGACAGGAGGAGTTTTTTCTGTTAATATAAGCTGTTTTTGTTTTTCTTCAAGATCTTTTTGAGCACGTGCTTTTTGCTGCAGCTTTTCATCGGCATCACTTTGTGCAAGTTCAAGATTGTATCGTGTCGTATCAAGCTGGTCTTGAAGACTGAGTGCCTCCGGAATCGGCAATACCGGACAAGGATGGGAAAGCGAACCACAAACAGGGCATGGTTTTCCGTCTGTAAGTGAAGCTGCCAGATAACATGCAGCATTGTTTCGTTTTTGCAGTTCAATTTTTTTTTCAATATCTTCGATGCATTTTTTTGTATTTGCAGCGTATTGCTGCGTCTTTTCATACGCGCCTGCTGCATCGATGTTGCTTATTTCTGCATGGTGAATTTCTAAAATAAGTGTTGCACGTTGTTCAGCATTTTTTTTTACGGCCTGTGCATCGGTTAATGTATTGAGAGCGGTCTGTTCTGCAGAAGACAGAAGAGAGAGAATTTGCACAACCGTCATATCTTTGTGGACGTCTGCAGATACACTTCCTGCGACATTCAGAAGCGTCGAAAAAGTAGTTTCGGCAGATTGTGATGCGGTTTCAAGTTTGGTTTCCGCACGGGATTGTGTATCTTTAGACTCTTCTGCTTTTTTACGCAGCTCTGCCAGTTTCTTTATCTGGGCAAGACGTTTTCTTTGGAGAGGGAGCTCTGCGTCGGCTTCATCTGCTGCTTTCTTTTCTGCTTCCCGTATTTTTTTTTGTGTGGTAAGAAGTAACAGTTCTTGTTCTGCCTGTGCGGCCGATTGTTCCGCCGATTTTACTTCTTCAGAGCACAGACGTTTATTATTCTCATTTTGTCTTGCAATATGTATGTATTCAGAAAGTTTTGCAGCCTCTGCTGCAAGGGAAAGTTTTTCTTTTATTTTATTGATTTCAGAAGACCTGGTTAGCAGTTCCTCCAGGTGTTTTCTGTTGTTTTCGTTTTGCTGTGCCGTTGTATATTTTGCAGCAAGTTTTTCTTTTGATGCTGACAGTTCTGAAAGCCGCTGCATCAATTTTTTTTGTGTTCTCTCTAATTGCTGCTGTTCTTCGTGAAGGGCTTTTATTTCATTGTCAGCCGTCGCTGTGTTGTATTTTTCTATGCATCCTGCTATCTGTGCTGCAACCGCATCAAGCTGCCGTACATTTTCTTCAGTAAGTACTTTTACTTCGTCGGTAACGGCTGTATAAGAATTTACTGGAAATAATTTTTCAAGAGTATCCCGCCTGTCCTTGGAGTTTTCGTGTAAAAACTCGGCAAATGCTCCCTGCGGAAGGAGAACGATCCGGGAAAATTCGGCTGCGTTCAAACCTATTATTTTTTCAATTTGTCCGTTTGTTTCAGAGGTCGTACCAGTGAACGCTGTATACATTTTTCCGTCTGTACTTGATTCAAGACCGACTATAGCTGCTTTTTCGCCGGTTGTTCCGTTTCTGGTGGTATATGACTGCGGAAGAGTACGGTAAACCCTGTATTTTATACAAGCAAGCTCAAAGATAAATTCAACTGACGAAATTTCTTCTTCAGAAACAAAATCTGAACGGAATGCACGAACGTTTCCTTTTCTGGAACCATTAAGAGTCCCGTACAAAGCATATGTCATGGCATCAAAAATGGAAGTTTTACCTGCGCCGGTATTTCCGTAAATCAGGAACATGTTATCGAGCTTCGTGAAGTCTAGAGTCTCATCTTTGAATGGCCCGATATTATGCATTTTTATAAAGAGTGGTTTCATGCCTGATCCTCTGTCCATGAATAGTTTCGCGCAAGTTCTAAAAACAGTTTCCGTTCGTCCGCATAATTCTTTCCGGAGGGAACAGATTCACCATATACATCATGTATAAAAAGATCAAAAAGTCTTTCAGACTTGTCAGCGCTGTCTGATTCTATCACTTTGCGTCTGTTTTCCATTGTTGTGGTTGATCCACCTTCAGCCAGATCCTGTTTTCTGAAAGAAAGAATGTTGTAAAAATTCTGACGTAGAAGAGTCATGGGATTTTCGGGAACAGAGTTGTCAGTACAAATTATTTCTACATAGTTTTCCTTATTCATGGAAATTAACTGTCTGTCGGAATCTTTTCCGTAGAATTTTTCGAAAGGACCTTCCAGACGGACAACTTTATGAAGCGGCATGAATGGTATTTTATTAACGAGGACCGTTTCTTTTTTGTTATCTTTTTCAATACAGACAGAAAGCATGAACGTTTCCGGAGAGTCGTCGAAAGAATAAGCGAGAGGTGCTCCACTGTACCATATATTAGATTTTTTTCCCACCTTTTGTACTCCGTGAAGATGACCAAGAGCTGTGTAAGAAAACTGTGACAATATATCCGCATCTACCTGTTCAGCAGTGCCGACACAGCTGCGTTCTGATTTCGATACACGTCCCGAAGTCGTGAAAAGATGTGCACAGACGACAGCTGGTAAATCCGCATACATTTTATGATGATGTTCCTGTATCTGTGAAACAGCTTCAGAAACCAGTTCCTGCTGTGTATGTAGAATGCCCCCGCTCTGAAATGATTCCTGTCCCGAGAATAAATCCTGCTGCCCGTCTTTTCCGGATAAAACGGCCGCTGCTGCTTCGTCCTTTTTCCGGATTTCTCCGGGATGAAGGAAGGGGATCTGGTAGACGGCAACGGTTCCACTTCCTCTTCCAGCAAGGACCGGTTCTGTAAGATGTGTTGTATCGGTACATATATGAATATTATCGTCTGCAAGTATTTGAGAGGCAAATGAAAGTCTGTTTGCACTGTCGTGATTCCCTGAAAGCATAAAAATATGCAGGTTTGAAAAAGTTCTGTATGTTTTTGTAAGAAACGTACTGAGCAGTGTAACAGCTTCAGACGGTGGTACACTCCTGTCGTAAATGTCTCCGGGGACTATAAGTGCATCATATGGTTCTCCTTTGCTCTGTGCATTAAGGAGTTCTGCTGTAATCTGAGAAAGAAAATATTGTTGGTCTGGTATCAGAGACATCTCGTGGAAAATTTTACCCAGATGCCAATCACCGGTTTGAAGAAATTTCATGATTATGAGTTATGCGGCCGTTTGCAGTATGTATAGGTAAACCATGCCCCTGCGTATTGACTAATGAATCTGCTTGCCACTGCCTTAAATTTCCATTTGAATCCCATTATGGCTGTATGTTTACCTTTCTTTGTATGTTTGAGACAGTGTGTTACTACACTTTCTGCAGAAAGTCCGTGTTTTACTTCTTTTCGCGCACCGTTGGAGGCAACTTTTGCAAATTCAGTGCTCACAGGACCCGGGCACAGTGCACAGACTTTTATTCCACGGTGTTTTATTTCGGCCGCAAGTGCCATCGTAAAACTGAGTACATATGCTTTTGTCGCACCGTAAACCGCAAAATTTCCAAGAGGGAGAAAAGATGCCAGACTTGCTGTATTGATTATTGTAGATCCTTTGCTCATATAAGGAAGAGCATAACCACAGATACCTGTAAGTGATGTACAGTTAAGCTCAATCATGTCAAGTTCCCGTGTAACGGAAGTCTCTTCAAACGGGCCGTATGTTCCAAAACCTGCATTATTAACAAGCATTGTAATTGAAAAACCACCTGATTTTTCATCTCTTTTTTTTTCGTTTTCAAGCAGTAACGCGAAATTTTCAGCACCCTTTTGTCCTGCTATGTCAAGTCCGACTGCGCATGGAAAAGGGCGTTTTACATCTGCCTTAATGCCTTCATTTCGCAAATCGACAAGTTCCCTGCAAAGTTCGTTAAGTTTATCTATTCTGCGTGCTATAAGCCAGATTTCGTCTGCATCAGTATCAGCTGAAATCTGAAAAGCAAACTCTTTTCCCATCCCTGAACTTGCACCAGTGACAATTACGATCTTTTTCATGGAGAAATTATAAAACAACAATCGACTTGTGAATAGAGGTGAAGATAAGTATACTGTACAGAATATGTGTTCTGTAAAAAAAATTGCTGCTAAAGTTATACTTTTTGATTTCTGGATAGTGCTTGTTTCGTGCAATGCGAATATATCAGAGAAAAGTCAGAATAAGCGCGAAAAAAGACTTCATGCACAGGCCGCTGCACTTAATTCTTCTGTTTTATCAGAACTTCAGGCACGACGCCGCGCTGTGAAGGAATATGTTATGTCTTTGACTCTGGAGGAACAGGTTTGTCAGCTTTTTCTGGAAAATCTTGCCGGGAACGAAATTTATATTCCTGCAGAATGGACAGAATCTCCTGCAGGGCGCAAGGCGCTTGTTCCGGGTGGATATCTTTTTTTCTCATACAATATAGCCGCTGAACCTGAAAAAATAATTACTTTTACCGATTCAATCAAGTCGTATTGTGTTTCCCGTAATATTATTCCTCCGTATATTGCTCTGGATCAGGAAGGAGGTACGGTGAATCGTCTGCGCGGAATAGCAGGCCCCCTGCCGTCCTGTAAAAAAATTTCCAATACACTTTCTGCTGCTGATGCATACAAACTTTATTCACTGCAGGCGGTTCAAATGCATGCCCTTGGTTTTACAATGAATCTTGCACCAGTGGCGGAAATTTGTGACGATTCGAATCGTGTGTTTCTTTCCGGCCGCAGCTATGGTGATTCTTCTGCTGTCATTGAATATGGGACAGCTGCTGTAAACGGATTTCAGAACAATGGTGTGGCAGCTGTGTTGAAACATTTTCCTGGAAATACGAATACAGATCCTCATACGGGGCTTCCTGAAATGACACTTACACAAACTCAGATTGAGTCAGAAATCATGCTCCCGTTTTCCCGTCTTATTTTTCACTCGCCGGCGGGGGTACTTATGTCTCATGCACGAACATCCGCACTTGATCCGGAAGTACCTGCGTGTCTTTCGTACAGCTGGGTAACGGATAAACTTCGCGGAGAGGCTGGTTTTCGCGGGATTATCCTTTCTGATGATATTTTTATGAGCGCGCTTGCAGGGAATGGATATCCTCCGGAAAAAGCTGCTGTTCTTGCGGTAGAGGCAGGTGTCGACGTCATTATGATTTCCGCGAAACGCTTTGCAGGTCCTGCTGCTGTTTTGACTGCTCGTGCAGAGAAAGATTCCGGTTTTGCTGAAAAAATCCGCAGCGCTGCTGAACGTGTCATTGAATTCAAAATACAATACGGACTGCTCCGAATAGAAAATGATGGTACGTCGTGGCATGTTGTTACTCCCTGGGAGCTGCACTGCAACGAATATATGCAGAAAACAACGAAACGTCTAAAATTATTTACGGCCGCTAAAAATAAGAATATTGCGTTATACGAAAAATTGTTTGCAGACAGGAGTGCTTCATATGCACAGAGGTGAGCGTACTGAAAAACTTTCCGGTTGTAATGGGTTTGAGCAGTATTATTCGTCGTTGTACGGCGGACGCTGGGCCGGACTGAAAGTGTCGTTGTCTGAAGAACCTGCCTATGCTGAGTGGAATGCAGGAGGAAGTGAATCTTATTTTCTTGATGCTGCAAGCGTTCGTGCAGCTGTGTCGCTTCCGCTTACCGGCGCAGAGCGGGTACTTGATCTTTGTGCAGCTCCAGGTGGCAAGACTCTTGTTCTTGCCAGTTTAATGTCTGAATCGGCATACCTTTCTTCGAATGAACGTTCTCCTGAGCGTAAGAACAGGCTGCTGCGTGTTTGTGATTCCTGTCTGCCGGAAGATATCCGTTCGCGTGTTACAGTGACATGCAGCGACGGCGCAAAGTGGTGTACGACACGATCCGAATGTTACGATGCAGTACTGCTTGATGCCCCCTGTTCTTCAGAGCGTCATGTTCTTTCTGACCCCAGGTATCTTTCTCAATGGACTCCTTCGCGTATAAAAACAGTAGCTATGGAACAATGGGCGCTTGTTTCGTCTGCATACAGAATGCTTATTCCAGGCGGTTTTCTTCTGTATTCCACATGTGCACTTTGTCCTGCCGAAAATGACGGAATTATTGACCGTCTTATCAAAAAATTTGATACAGCAGTTCCTGATCAGGGGAATACATTTCCTGCATACGACAAAAACAAGGTCCGGTCATTTTGTACCGCTTCTCTGCCTGATGCAGAGAAAACAACTTATGGATGGCTTATTCTTCCGGATATACAGAACCATGCAGGACCAATATATTTTTCACTTATCAGAAAAAGAATATGAATGGCTCATATGATTGTTTTTTGCAGAAAAATATTTTATAATAGAAGAAGGTGTTAAAAAAATAAATCGAGGGAAAATCTATTATGGATACTACTACTTCAAAGGAACAGAAACTTCAGAAAATTATTGAACTCGAAAAAAAACTGGGGGAAATACAGGACGTCGATGTTCTGCTGGAACGTATCCTTACTGAAACCCGTGAAATTGTGCATGCCGATGCCGGCTCAATATATGTAGTTGAGGGAGAGAATCTTCGTATAAAGTATTCACAGAACGATACATTGCTTAAGGAACTTACTCCGGGTGAAAAACTTCCGTACCCGTCATTTTCGTTTCCAATAAATGAAACATCTGTAGCAGGATATGTTGCATATGCGATGCGGCCTGTGAATATAAAGGATGCATATGCGATACCTGCAAATTTACCATATAAATTTAATAAACAGACAGATAAAGCAACAAACTATCGTACAAAATCGATTTATACGCTGCCGCTTAAAATGTCTAACGGACGGCTTCTTGGAGTATTGCAGATAATCAATGCCCGGAATTCGAACGGTGATACTATTGAATTCGATGATGATGCAACTTTGTATATTACCCACTTTGCTTCAAGTACGGCACAGGCTCTTGAACATACATATCTGACTCTTAGTATGGTTCGCCGCATGCTTAGAATGGCAGAATTCCGTGATCCGAAAGAAACATATCCTCACGTTACCCGTGTATCGGAGTTTTCAAAGGAAATTTATGATAGATGGGCTTTCAAAAATAATATTCCTGATTCAGAAGCCCATAAATTCCGTGATTCTCTGACTATTGCTGCAAAATTTCATGATGTTGGAAAAGTCGGTATTTCAGATACAATTCTTAAAAAAGTGTCGCCGCGATTTACCCCCGAAGAACGGGCTATAATGGAAGGACATACATGTATTGGTGCGAATCTGTTTGAACCATGTGATTCATTTCTTGACGAGATGTGCCGTGATGTTGCTCTGCATCATCACGACAGATGGGACGGCGGCAGAACCGGCTATCCCGGAAAGTTTAATCATTTGACGTTTGTAATTGGTCAGCCTGTTCCTGAATCGGAACCTCTGAGTGGAACTGATATTCCACTTGCAGCCCGTATTGTTGCTGTGGCGGACGTATTCGATGCTTTGAGCCATAAGCGTTGTTATAAAGATGCATGGGATGTAGAACAGGCATTTCGCGAAATACAGAATGATGCCGGAAGACATTTTGATCCCGAGATTGTGGCTGATTTTCTGCAGATACACGACCGTATCTGTACGATTTATCTGCAGTATCCGGATGCTGAATAAGCGGAATTGTATATGTTATTATTCAGCCAGTTCAGCTTTTCTGATAAGCTGATGAATCTCTTTGTCAAAACTGTTTGCAAACGCCGCAAATTCTTTTTTACCGTAAGTGATAGTACCGCTGCTGCAGAGTCCTATTTGTGCGAGCTGCAGTGAAAAAT
Source organism: Treponema sp. (assembly GCA_041669845.1). Taxonomy (GTDB): domain Bacteria; phylum Spirochaetota; class Spirochaetia; order Treponematales; family Treponemataceae; genus Treponema_D. The sequence continues at coordinate 1,495 of JBAYAJ010000010.1, read as the reverse complement.
TCCGTTCAGAAAGCCGCTGCTGTACATTTTCTTTTGTGTATACCGTACCACGGTCGTTAAGCACACAAATATTTTTTTCAACACAGCGGGCTGCCAGCGGAATGTCACGTGTTACTACCATATCGCATGTTTCTGAATGTAATACTATATAATTATCTGCAGCGTCTGGTGTTTTTTCACAGATTATCATTTTATATGCTGAATTTTCAGATACAGGAATCTGATGGTTTGCTACGAATATAGCGGGAAGGGCAAGTCTGGAGGCGTATCTAAGAATGTAACTTCGTACCATCCGGGGACATGAATCGGCATCAACCCAGATATGCACCTGGTTCAATTTAGAACCTTGTCTATTTTGTCTATCATTGCCAGTGTAAGACGTTCAGCTTCTTTTGCACCGTCTGACGGTATGATACCATTCTGTAGCTGTACATTTTTTAATTTTTCTTTGTAAAGTTCATCACAGAGCGTTATACCGCTCATGATTGCAATTTCCACAGGGTTTTTTAAACCACCGGCTTTCTCTACATCAGTAACAATTTCTTTATAATAGCTCATCAGTTTCTCAAGGTAATCATTTTCTTCGTTTGCCCTGATTTTAAAAGAGGAACCTAATACATCAATTTGAAGCGTACCCATTAGAAAATATCAAATTGTCCGCCGTTTTCAGATTTCTTTTCTTCTGATCCGTCGGATTGTGTCCGGGAAATATTCTGCACCGGGGCTGCAGATGCAGCATTCTGTGTATGTGGAACTTCTGCAGCCGGTTTCGGTTGTTCTTTTTCGACAACCTTTGAAATACTCTCTGAATCGGCTTTAAGTACTGAATTTTCAATAGAATTAAGCCGGTCGAGAGCTTTTAATATGCCATCCTCGATCTTACTTTGATCCTGTTCAAAAGAAGAAAGCAGCTCCGTTTTGCTGGAAAGCGCATTTGTGAGCTCTGAACATTTACTGCGAAGAGCATCGTTTTCCGCCTGCAGCTGTGTGATTTTTTTTACAGCACTTTCAACTTTCTTTTCAAGAAGAAGAATTTGATCGAGTGATATCATATTAAGCCTTCAGTGCAGTTTTTGCTGCGTCGATAACAGCTTTGAACGCTGTTGGGTCCTCAATAGCCATGTTTGACAAAGCCTTACGGTTCAGTGTAATTCCGGCTTTTGTACATCCATCGATAAAACGTGAATATGACAGTCCTTCATCGCGAACCGCTGCATTGATACGTGCGATCCACAGTGAGCGGAATGTATGTTTTTTATCATGGCGGTCAACGTAAGCATGGTCGAGCGCTTTGACAACAGCATCTTTTGCAGGTCTGTAATTTGATTTGCGGTCACCGCGGAAGCCTTTAGCAAGCTTTAAAATTTTTGCGCGGCGGTTATTGCGTTTTGTTCCGTCTATTGCTCTTGACATTTTCTACTCCTCAATAATCAACCGTACGGAAGCATCTGCTTCCTGATTCTTCTTGCTGAAGATTCATCCATAATTCCTGCTT
>JBAYAJ010000009.1:0-29358 GCA_041669845.1 Treponema sp. | reverse complement strand
ATTAAGCAGTTTATGATGCAGATGTGCACGGTCTGCGCTCATAATCGGACGGTGATCGCGTAAACGGCGCCATATAGCCGCAATCGTATCCATCATAGGGATGGATACAAGTACAAGCATGATAAGAAATTTATTGTATTCGAAGTTATCCGTTGAATAGTACAGAGGAACTGCAGCAATCATAAATCCCATGTACTGACTGCCGTTGTCTCCCATGAATATTTTTGCCGGCGGCCAGTTATAGATAAGGAATCCCAGAATGGCACCTGCCATAAAAAAGCACAGCGATGCAGAAGAATCAGCCAGCATATAAAATATTATGCCAAGTGTTGTAATTGTAAGAAATGATAATCCTCCGCATAAGCCGTCCAGACCATCGATAAGATTATACGCGTTTATAATACCGATCATCCAGCAGACCGACAGTGGAATGCTTATCCACACAGGAAGTACATAATGGAAAATCTGCTGAAATCTGAAACCGCTGAAAACAACGATACAGGAAGCTGTAAGCTGTACTAAAAATTTAAGTCTCGCAGGCATATCAAAAAGATCATCAATAAATCCAAAACCGAAAATAAGCAGACTGGCTATATAAAGCGGAAGTATCCGCCCCATCGGGATTCCTTTCCAGACAAATGAATAAATTCCTGCACTTATAAAAAAAGCAATAATTATTCCCACACCTCCGAGCCGGGGTATATTTCCTGAATGAATCTTTCGTGCGTTTACAGAATCATATAATTTATAATGATTACATATCTTTATAATTAAAGGAATTAGAGAAACACTGATTAGAAAAGAAATGGCGATAAATAACCACATAGTACTATTAAGTATACGTTGTTTTAATGACATTTTCAATCTGTTATCTATCTTGTTATTTTTTTTAAGTTAATAACACTCTTTGTATAAATACTAAAGAAAATGCATAAAAAAACATGTGTGGACAAATATGGTTGTCCGGTATAAACTACAATCCAATTATTATATTCAGTTGGAGGATCAATATTCATGCTTCCTGTCATTCTATCCGGCGGTTCCGGTACCAGACTCTGGCCGCTTTCGACACCGGACGTGCCAAAACAATTTCTTCCGCTTATGAATCCCGATCGTACCATGATACAGCAGACAATAACGAGGCTTGACGGACTTGATTTTATGTCTCCACCGCTTGTAATCTGTAACGAAAAACATATTCACCTTGTACGTTCCCAGCTGAAAGCTGTAAACAGGCTCAGTCGTCCGGTTATGCTCGAACCAGCAGGGCGAAACACAGCTCCGGCAATTACAGCAGCAGCGCTTTACTGCATAGAAAACGAAAAAGACGGGCTTATGCTCGTTCTTGCTTCTGATCATACAATACTCGACGTCCCTGCATTCCAGAAAGCGGTTGCTGCCGCGCGTGACGCGGCTTCAGGCGGAAAATATGCGCTGTTCGGCATAGTACCGACAAGACCTGAAACCGGATACGGCTACATTGAAACCGCTGCCGGCAGCACATCCGGTATACTCAGCGTAAAAGCGTTCAGGGAAAAACCGGACGCAGCTACGGCAGAACAGTATGTTTCAGCAAAAAATTATTTCTGGAACAGCGGTATGTTCGCAATTCCGGCCGGCCTGCTGCTGAAAGAAATGCAGGATATGGAACCGGAGATGCTTGCCGGTGTAAAAAACGCATACACGAAAGCAGTCAGAACAGACGAATCTATCAGACTCGACAAAGAAAGTTTTGAGTCCATCAAGGGAAATTCTATCGACTATGCCGTTATGGAGCATACAAAAAATGCGGTTGTGATTCCTCTTAATGCAGGATGGAGTGACGTTGGTTCATGGGATATGGTATGGGAACTGTCGGAAAAGGATGATCATGCCAACGTCACGAACAATATGGCATTTCTGAAGGATTCTTCAGACAATATGATTCACACTGAAAGCGGAAAACCTGTAGCCCTGCTCGGTATAAAAAACTGTGTCATTATCGAATCAAAAGACGGCCTGTTGATTGCAGACAAACAGTATGTGCAGGATGTAAAAAAAGCTGCAGAAAGTTTTTTAAAATAAAACAGTATATTCCGCAGCAGCCGGAACGGAATATACTGTATCCTGACGGGATTACTTTAAATAATTTCTTAAAATTATTCAGTTTTCATGGTTTTGGGCAGAAATACAAGTCCTAAAGCAAGAAACACTAGAAATGCAATCCATGCAGTAATCATATTCATAAACAGACCTCCTGCGGCAAAACCTATAAGAGAACAAACAGCAACAAAAACTGCATACGGCATCTGGGTTGCAACATGTTCAAGATGAGGACAGCCGGCACCGGTAGACGATAGAATCGTTGTATCGGAAATAGGTGAAGCATGATCACCGAAGACCGCACCGCCGACAACTCCGGCCGTACAAATCATGCAGACGTTAACAAGTGCTCCCTGATCAAGACCTTTCGCCTGTGCAAGTCCGACGGCAATCGGCATGACAAGCGGTATCATAATGCCGAACGTACCCCAGCTTGTGCCGGTTGCAAAAGAAATAAGAGCCGAAAGAGCAAACACAATTGCAGGAATGAACATAAGCGGAAAATTGCCTTTCACGACAAGTCCGGAAAGGTACGTACCAAGCCCTAGTCCGCCGTCGGAAGGCGAAGATTTAATAATGCCTCCGATTGTCCATGCCATGGCAAGAATAATAAGAGCAGGTATCATAGATTTTATTCCGTCACGAAGCGCCTCTCCTGCAGTACTCAGTTTCAGAAGACCTCTTGCTATGTAATAAATGTACGTCGCAACGATCGTAAAAATGATTGCATAAAAAAGCGCAACAGAAGCGTCCGTATCTTTGAATGCGTCACCGAGACCGATCGAATGCACAGCCTGCGCGAATGATGTAATTGACTTTCCGTCTACGGCATTCTTCCACGTCGTTACAGGGAAAAAAATAAGCGCGGCGGCAATAAGAAACAGAATCGGAAAAAGCATGTCGACAGGTTTCGCTTTTTCATTCATGTTGTCCTCCACTTCCCCTGCAACAGGGCCGTACTTCTGTTCGTTATAAAGCTTTCCCGTTTTTGCAAGTTCTTCGGATTTTTTCATCGGCCCGAAGCCGCGTCCCGTAACGATAAGCGTAAAAACAAGAATAAGTGTACCTATCGCATACAGATTATACGGAATTGAACGGATAAAAAATTCAAACGGTGTCATTTTCATTGCATCAAATCCCGCTGAACCTTTTACAATCGACATCACCGTCACAACCCAGCTTGAAATAGGAGCAATAATACATACAGGAGCGGCAGTCGAATCGAGTATGTATGCAAGTTTTGCACGGGAAACTTTTGTTTTATCACAGATAGGCCGCATGATTGTTCCTACTGTAAGAGAATTGAAGTAGTCGTCTATAAAAATGATAATTCCGAAAATAAACGACATCATCTGCGAACCTTTACCCGTTTTAAGTTTTGATGACGCCCACCGTCCGAACGCACCTGCTGCACCCGTCTTTGAAAGCATTCCTACAAGACCGCCCAGCAACCCGCAGAAAAGAAAAATGCGGATGTTCCAGCCGTCAGCAAGAGAACGGGCAAGCGCATCCGTAAGGTTCATAACTGCCAGCGCAGGATTACCGCCTGCAACAATAAGCGTTCCGGAAAGGATTCCAAGGAACAACGATACGATGACATCCTTTGTAACAAAAGCAAGGATAATCGTCAGAAGTGGAGGAATAATTCCCCATATTCCGAAACTAGTCATAGTCATTTTAAAAAAAGCCTCCGTGGTAAGACAATAGAATGTTATATTCTATCACGGAATGTATCATTTGAGAATTGTTTTTTATGCCTCAAGCTTCATGTCGCCGTCTTTTATCAAACCACGTTTCCGCATGAACTCATAAATTACATATGAAAGGATTCCCGGCAGTACGACGTCGATAATAATCATTTTTACAACAATAAGAGCCGTACTCTGTGTTCCCGCCATAGCCTGGTACGTCATAATCTGTCCGACAAGTCCGCTCGTTCCCATTCCGGCTCCCGCGGGAAGCGTCTGCATTTTAAACACACATGAAGCAATCGGACCGGTAACTGCGGCGGCAAGCGTCGGAGGAATCCAGATAAACGGATTCCGGCAGATATTCGGAATCTGAAGCATGGAAGTACCGATTCCCTGTGCGAAAAAACCGTTAAAACCGTTGTCTCTGAAACTTATGACGGCAAATCCGATCATCTGCGCGCTGCAGCCCGCTGTAGCGGCACCGCCGGCTATCCCCGTCATGCCCAGAATGATTGCAATTGCGGCAGAACTTATAGGCAGCGTAAGGATCATACCCATGACGACGGAAAGAATAATTCCCATCCAGAACGGCTGCAGCTCTGTCGCTTTCTGAATGGAATTTCCCAGCCATAACGACGCAGCAGAAAGAGCCGGCCCGAGCAGAACTGCAGCGGCACATCCGGAAAGTACGGTAACGGCGGGAACAACAATGATGTCCAGTTTTGTCTTTCCCGCAACAAGACGGCCCAGTTCGGCTCCGACGAGTGCCGCTGCGAATGCCGAAAGCGGATCACCCGGCCCTGCCATAAGGACGGCACCGTTTCCCGCTATAAATGCAGCAGATCTGCACGTAAACGCCGCTATAAATTTCGTTGAATAAGCGCCTACCGTCCCCGTAAGAAGACTTCCGTAAATTGCAAGTTTAGGCGCACCGAGGGCATGCGCAACACCTGCTGCAATTCCGGCTCCCGTAAGAACAGTAAGCAGCTGTCCGATGCATACCATAAAACGCCCGGTATACACGAGAACAGCATGTCCGCGGGAACACGTATACACTCCGCCGACAATGTCTAAACCGGCAGCAGAAGGAAAGAAACTGCCGACCTGTTTGATAATCAGTCCGATGATGAGCGTGGAAAACAATCCGAACGCCATCCCTCCGAATGCATCGACAAAATACCGTTTAAAGTATTTGTTCATAACAGCCTCCGCTGAAGCAGATGAGAAAATATTCTGGGGTTGATATACTTGTTGATGCTGATACGCACTGTGCCATGGCACGATGGTAATGCTGCTCCGGGAGGAATCAGCGGTGGGTCATCACAAACGTAACATCGATAATTGGAATATATCAGATATATACCGGAATATCAACATAAATTAATCATACGTTTTCTTCACGGACTATGAAAAAACTGTTCCTGCGGCATTACACAATCGTTATAATTACCGCTATGACAGAAAAAGATGAATACACGTTCCGACCGGTGTTACCGGCAGATGCTCCGCAGCTGCTTGAAATATATGCACCGTATGTACTGAATACTGCAGTCTCATTTGAATACGACGTTCCATCCGTTGAAGAATTCCGTTCGCGCATCAGTAATACGCTGTCTGCATATCCGTATATTGCCGCAGTACACAGCTCCGGACGGATCGACGGATACACCTATGCATCGGCATTTAAAGCCAGAAAAGCATACGAACACTGTGCAGAACTGTCAATTTACCTGAGGAAAGAATACCGGAGAAAGGGGCTCGGAACTTTACTGTATAATTCAATAGAAGAAGAATTGAAAAAACAGGGAATATTAAATCTGTATGCGTGCATTGCAGTCTCTCCGCGTGCGGCGGACAAATATCTTACGAATGTAAGTCCTCTCTTTCACGCGCACTGCGGTTTTAAAACAATCGGTAAATTTTCCCAGTGCGGATATAAGTTCGGTTTATGGTACGACATGATCTGGATGGAAAAAATGACCGGCCCGCACGTAAACGAAACACCACAGCCTTCTTCCGCTGAGGAATGGGATATCTACGACGTAAACAGACTTCCGACCGGCCGGACAATGATACGTGGGATGCCGAACAGAACTGGCGACTACCATATCGTCGTACACGTATGTATTTTTGACCATAACGGGAACATGCTTATCCAGCAGCGGGCACAGAATAAACACAGCTGGCCGGGGAAATGGGATTTTACGCTCGGCGGTCATGTTGTTGCAGGAGAAACAAGCAGGGAGGGAGCGCAGCGTGAACTTCGTGAAGAACTTGGCATTACACTCATGCTTGAAGACGCACCATACTTTACCATAAATTTCTCAGACGGATTCGACGATTATTACCTTGTTGAAAAAGATATTGCATTTAACGCAATCGTATTACAGAAAGAAGAAGTACAAAACGTAAAATATGCTTCAAAGAACGAAATAAATAAAATGATTGCGGCCGGTTTGTTCATCGATTATCACGAAGGACTTGTTGATCTGCTGTATGCTATGAAAGAATGCCGTGGTGCTCATGCTTCAAGTGGTACGGAAGAAGCACAAAAAACATAATTGTGATAAAATAACTCAGATATGTGTAAAAATGTTTCCGCGTTATGCTCCGCTGTATTTTTTTCGGTTGTGCTTACAGCCCAACCGGCACAGACACTTGTGTCTGCCACTGACCCGTACGGTGTAGACTTTTCAAAAATCTCCGGCCGTCCCGTACTCGTGACCGAATATCGCGGAGCAGACCTGGACAACCTTGTCGTGCACAGTACAGACAATTACGACAAAGGACTGCGCACATCCATTCAGCTGTACGATGAAAACGGTCGCCTGAAGACATCCACGCGCTATATGTATTCAGAAAAAAATCTGCTTACCGAAATAACAGGGACAGATGCAAACGGTATACAGCGCTGGAAATACACATATACGTACGATATATCCGGACGACAGAAAGAAGAATCATCTTTTTCCGGTACCGATACGCTTGAATGGAAAGCAGTCTCGTCATATAACTCCGGCGGGCAGCTTACATCCAGGATTACCTATGACAACAAAAACGCAGTTACGCTCCGGGAATCATTTAAATATAACGAACGCAATTTTATATACGCGGACATAACGCAGTTTCCTGACGGAAAAGTGCTTAAACGTATTATTTATACGTATACTACAGGCGGACACGTTGCGTTTGAAGATCACTATGACAGTTCAGGTTTCTATGAACAAGTCGGTTATTCCTACACAGATGATGGAAACATCACCAGTTTTTCTTACGTCGACAAAAAGGGAAAACTGAAAAGCAGAACTATACTTCAGTACGGCCGGAGCGGAATGATTGAGAATGAAAAAATTTATGAAGAAGGCAGGAAACTTTCAGCCGACATTACCTACATATATGACAGCCGCGGCAACTGGATATGGAAGTACGACGGTGAAACATATACACTGCGGAAAATAATTTACGGAGAATAACGATATGGCATGTATTCTACTCGTTGAAGATAATCAGTTAATAACGGAAGCCGTCTCCGGCTACCTGCAGGTGGAAGGCTATCAGACGGTCGTATTCAACAAAACTGCGGGCGTACTCGACGTTGTAAAACGGGGAACAATTGATCTTGCCGTACTCGACATCATGCTCCCCGACGGGAACGGCTTTGTACTTGCAAAAGATATCCGCAGAATTTCGAATATTCCTATAATATTTCTTACCGCAAAAGATTCCGAATCAGACCGCATACTCGGCTTTGAAACGGGTGCAGATGACTATGTATGCAAACCATTCTCCACAAAAGAACTCGTACTGCGTGTTCAGGCGCTGTTGAAGCGGACCGGTGCAATCGGAAAAACTCCGGCAGGGAGCAGACAAATATGGTCGCTCAGCGGCAACATACTTGAAATCGACAGTGACAAGCACACGCTTTTCGTCAACGACAGAGAAGTATATTTAACAGGAGCAGAATGGAAACTGCTGCTTTATCTGACTGGCGCACCGAATCAGGTTATATCCCGTGAGAAGCTGCTGACAGAATGCCTTAATTATTATTTTGAAGGTTCCGAACGCACAATCGACACACATGTAGCAAACCTGCGGACAAAACTCGGAGCCGCCGACTGGATAGGCACTGTACGGGGATTCGGATACAGGTTTAACGGTGAAAATAAAATATGACAAGTATTTTCCGTAAAGTATACATCGGCCATCTTGCCGCATCGGTAAGCGTCCTCGCCGTTATGTCGCTTATCTTCATATTTGCAATACGCTCATCTATTTCACACTGGAACCGTGACGAAAACACGGAAATAGAAAAAATGCTTCTGCCCCGTATTTCAAAAGTATACCGGTTTCACGGAGAACTTGACGCGAAAGCACTTGAATCAGCGTTACTGCCGTATATTACAGACTCAATGTATGTCTATATTTTTGATCTGAACAAACGGCCGGTGCTGCTTCTTTACAAGGGCAGACGTGTTACGATTGACACCGTTGAAGCGCAGGTTGGAAATATTTCGACGTTTCTTTCACTGAATACGCCCGCCCAGATAAAAGACGGCAGCAAAATTGTAGGATATCTTTCTGTAAACAGCGCAGATTTTCTTACATATCGTGCAAACAGGCAGTTCATTGCATCAATGCGGAATGCGGTACTTGCCGGTGCACTAACAGCAATTGTCATCGCACTTGCAATTTCTGCATTCATCTCTTCAGTCTTTTCCAAGCAGACATCATCGCTCGTCGATGAAATTACAGCCCTCGGCAACGGCAGCCGTTCGGTGTCGTTCACACACCTTGATACTACAGAATTTGACAGAATTGCAACATCAGAGGAAAAACTGCAGAACCAGCTGCTCAAAGAAGAATCACTGCGCCGGCAGTGGATGCAGGATGTATCCCACGACCTGCGCACTCCCGTCACTGCGGTAAAGGTACAGCTTGAAGCTATGGCTGACGGAGTTCTTCCGGCAACACAGGAACGGTTTTCAAGTCTGCTCAACGAGCTGACTCATATAGAAAAACTTGTAACCAATCTGCACGATCTGAGTAAATATGAATCACCTGAAATGAAGATTACGCCGGTAGATATTTATCCAGAGGCTTTTATTACAGACACAAAAGAACGGTTCGAACTGCTGGCTTCGCAGAAAAAAATTGCATTCTCGTGTGTAAGTACGTTCAGTGAACCGTTTACTGCAGATGAATTTCTTCTGCAGCGGTGCGTATCAAATATAGTACAAAACGCAGTTCAGTACACTGCATCAGGCGGAATCATCAGAGTAGCGCTGTCGTACGCGGATTCTGAACCAATACATAAAGCAATTTCTATCACAGTGCAGAATACCGGCGGACTCAGCAAAGAAGATTTAGCACACGTTTTTGACAGGCTGTACAGGGGAGATAAATCCCGCTCAAGCGGCGGTTCAGGACTTGGATTATCAATTGCAAAAGCAATCATGGATTTACATGCAGGGACAATCAGCGTGTATAATGAAAACGGAATGGTCTGCTTTACTGTTACATTTCCACTCCACAGTCCTCAAAAAAATCAGACATAAAAAAACCGGAATGAAATCAATCACTCCGGTCAGCCTTTATAATTTTCTGTTTTCAGAAATTAGTTGGCAGCAGCATCTGAAGCAGGAGCCGGTGCAGCAGCAGCATCTGTGGTAGATGCAGCGTCTGTTGTAGCAGCAGAATCCGTGGTAGATGCAGCAGCATTGTCAGTTGTTGTAGTTGTTGCTTCTGTAGTTGTTGTTTCTGTTGTTGTATCAGCAGCAGGAGCAGCTTCTTTCTTGCTGCAGGAAACAGCGAACATAGAAATAAGAGCGACAGCACTAACGATCATGATAATCTTTTTCATAGTATTTACCCCTTTTACAAAGATTCTAGATTTACAGGGAAGGTCAGGGAGCCAGGCTCCTTGGTGCGTTTCCTTTTTACGCTTCAAAATATAGCAGAACCATGTCAAGATTCAGACCTTAAAATGTCAAGATTGTGTGAAGATTGCAAAATATACGTCTTACTGCAGCATCATCTGGTCACTTGATAACTCATGCTGCTTGATAACCCGGAACTGTTTAACAATATCGTCCATTGTAAGATTCGATTTTTCACTGGCCGGTACATCGAGGATAATCTCTCCTGCATCCATCATAAGAAGCCGGTTACCATAATCAAGCGCCTGCTGCATGTTGTGCGTAATCATCATAACCGTGAGTCCGTACCCTTCTGCAAATCTTCTGGTTATCTCCATAACTATTTTTGCATTCGGCGGATCAAGAGCAGCAGTATGTTCGTCGAGCAGGAGCAGCGCCGGATGCGACATGACTGCCATAAGCAGTGTAAGGGCCTGCCGCTGACCGCCGGAAAATTGTTCTACGTTGTCATTAAGTCTGTTTTCAAGTCCCATTCCCAGCTGTTCGAGCTGCTCTCTGAAAAAATCACGCTGTTTATTCGTAAGACTGATGCGAAGGCCTTTCCAGCCTTTTTTGCAGCATATCATCATATTATCTTCAAGCGACATTTTTCCGGCTGTTCCAAGAAGCGGATTCTGAAAAATTCGACCAATATACCGGGCGCGTTTGTATTCTTTGTCGCGTGTAATGTCGCGTACAGAGCCATTCATATCAAGCACTATCCGCCCCTGCGTTGGTTGAAGAGTTCCCGCGATTACGTTGTATAATGTCGATTTCCCCGCACCGTTTGAACCAATTACGGTAATAAAATCACCTTTGCTAATCGTCAGATTAACGTTTCTGAGGGCTTTATTTTCGTCGGGCGTATTTGCGTTGAATGTAATACTGATATTCTCAAGTGTTATCATTTTCCAGCTCCTAAAGGACAGGCCTTTGCAGGACGTATAAAGTGCTGTTTCAGATTCGTATGTCCCTGCAGATTCGACACAATAAGAGAAAGAATTATCAATAATCCTGTAATAAGTTTAAGGTCGTTGCTTGTTAAGCCGATTCTGTATCCGTAACTCCGGCCTACAAACATAAGCGCGCGGTACATAATCGAACCGATTATTACGCGGAGCGTCTGAAGCGAAATTTTATTTGAGCGCAGAATAAACTCACCCAGCATAAGGGAGGCAAGCCCGCTTACAACAACGCCCGTTCCACTGCCGACGTCTGCAAAACCGTTGTACATTGCGGCAAAGGCACCTGCAAGTGCTGCCAGACCGTCTCCGAAGCAGACTCCTATGCCGCGCAGTATCTGCGGATTCACTCCCTGCGACACAACCATCTGTTCGTTCGCACCGAGAGCGCCCATCGTAAGTCCAAGATCCGTGTGAAAAAACAAGTCAAGTCCACCTTTGAGCAGCATGACAAAAATAACAAGAAACAGGAGAATCCCCCATTCTGGCGAAACAGACGGAAACATCTGCGTCATCCATGCCGTAATACGAGAAAAAGTTGTATTGACTTTCAAAAAAGACACGTTTGCACGATTCGACATAATGCGCAGATTGACTGAATACAGCATTGTCATCATGAGAATTCCGGCAAGCAGGTCCGGTACGCGCAGACGAGTATAAATAAGCGTCGTAAAAAAACCGGCTGCAAGCCCACCTGCAAAGGCAATGACAAGCGCTGCTGCCGGAGGAATACCGTGCAGAAGACACGCTGCAAGAATGCAGCCGCCTAACGGGAACGAACCGTCAACGGTCATGTCGCAGAAATTGAGAATACGGAACGAGGCAAAAACACCCAGAACCATAATACCATAGATAAGACCTTCAATAAGAATACTGTGTATCATGTCAGCTCCACGTAACTGTTTATAGTAATTTATTTTCGGAAATATGTGAAGAAGCAATCGTCATATTGAAATTTAATACTTAACTGTAAATATTTATCGTATTTCGATAATTTTTTATTGACTTACTATAATCATACTTCTATATTAGGGTATATAAACTTTACCCGGAGAAAATTTATGACTACCAATAATCAGAAAAACTGGCAGAATCATTGCAGTATGCCTGTTTATTACTTTCGGCGTAACCGCAGCTGCTGCTGATTATCTACAGTTTTACAAACGGAATAACCGGAAATTATTTTGTTTTCGGTACGCAATTTTCTTTTAAATTCAATATCGATATGAATACGATAATTCTTGCTGCCGTCCTTATCTGTTTTGCCTGGATTTTTTCTTACGGGACTGAACTCCAGGAGCAGTCTGATACGACACTGTAAGACAGACAGAACCCGTTTCCTGTTATCAGTAGAGGTGAAATAATGATTATCCTTCGACTTGACCGCGTCATGGCTGACCGTAAAATATCGCTTAATGAACTTGCTGCCCGTGTCGGTATTTCAAATGTAAACCTGTCAAACATAAAAACGGGTAAAATAAGCGCCGTAAGATTTTCCACACTCGAGGCAATCTGCAGAGAATTAAATTGTCAACCGGGTGATATACTGGAATATGCACCTGACACAGGTTTGCTTAACAACCGGAAATAACTGTATACTTGACGTACGTCAGGATCTTACATCAGTCAGGAGAAGCTTCAATGAAAAAAATCAATGCATTTTCAGCAGTTCTGTGTGCACTTGCGCTCGGAATGACAGGCTGTAAAAGCAGTATAACGACTAAAACACTCACCGGCAGCGGTCTTTCATATAAGCAGATAACAATTCAAGAAAAGAACAAATATGGCGAAATTAAAGTACAGTATTCTTTCTTTCCCGGCTGTGCAGATTTAAATAAGGCTGTAAAAAGTACAGTAGTTTCCCCCTTCAGAGCATTTAAATCGTCCATGAAACAGGACTGGAAAGAAATGGACAGTATCCGCAGAAAAACAGATTCCGGAGGTGTTACACCGCCGTTTTCATACGACGTCGGCTGTAATCCTGTTATTCTGAACGACAGATATATCTCTATGCTTTTTACAACGTATGTAATGGAAGGAGGTGCTCACGGCGATACGACACTCTGTTCCTTTACCTATGACAGAAAACAGAGCAGACTTGTGTCAATTACGGAAGCAACCGGTTACACACTCGAAAAAATAGCTGCAGACTGCAGCGATTATTTTACAAAAAATCTGAATTACAGTGACGGAAGCAGGGAATCAGAAGACGAATGTATGAAATGGATTGCCGAAGGAACAGCGCCGGAAGAAAAAAACTATGAAAAGTTTACATACGACGGAAAAACGCTCACCGTGTATTTTGAACCCTACATTGTTGCCCCGTACGTATACGGTATCCAGAAAGTAAAAATACCGTCAAAACAGTAAACAAAAAGACCGTTCCATAAACAAAAAAATCCGGAGCGGTCTTTTTCAATTTCAAAAAATCATATTTTTATTTCTTCTCCGTCAGCGTGCCGTTCTCATAAATATAATCTGCCTTGTCCATATATTCCTTCGGTATTGTAATGCCGCAGTTCTTCGCCGCATCAAGATCAAATAATAAATCACTGTCTTCAGGCTTCGTCATAAACCGGACGGGAATGTCGGCAGGTTTTGTTCCCTTGAGAATCTTCACAACCATTTCACCTGTTGCGCAACCGGCTTTGTAATAATTAAATCCGCTTGCCATAAAAATTCCACCGTCTTTAGCACCTGTAACGTCACCACTGAAAATCGGTTTCTTCGCCTTTCCAAAAACCTGAACAAGCGACGGAAGAGCACTGAAAACGGTGTTGTCCGTAGTAAGATAAATACCGTCGCAGCGGTTCACGATTGCTTCTGCAGCCTGTTTCACCTCTGCCGATTTTGTAATCGACTGAGTCACAAGTTCAAGCCCCTGTTCCTCACATCCTTTTTTAACAAGTTCAAGTGCGCTGATTGAATTTGCCTCATCGCTTGTATAAATATAACCGAGAGTCTTAATCCCGGCAATTTCTTTAAAAAGCTTAATATGCTGTTCAGTCGGAATTGCATCGCTCATTCCGGTAACATTTCCTTCTCCATGTTCGACAGTGGAAACAAGCCCTGCCCCTACAGGATCAGTAACTGTACCGAAAACAACAGGTATATCCTTAATTGTGTTTGCAAGCGCAACTGCAACGGGTGTTGCTATGCCGACTGCAACATCAACCTTTTCATCTTTAAATTGCGAAGCAATCTGAGCCGCAGTATTCACATCACCGTTTGCATTCTGGCGGTCGTACGCCGTTTTAAAACCTGCGGCATTGACTGTATCCATAATTCCCTGTTCCACAGCATCAAGAGCGGGATGCTGAACAATCTTTGCAATACCGATCTTATACGCCTTTTCTGATGAAGCTGTCTCTGCAGTTTTTCTGCTGCATCCGGTAAACGCAAGCCCTGCACATACAGCAGCAATTGTTATAATTGTTTTTTTCATAACTATACTCCTGATTATCATACCCGTTCCGACAGGTATATTTTTATCTGTAGTAAACACAGGAAGCGCCGGTATAAGCCATTAGTTACTACAAACAGTAACAATATACTATACTGT
This sequence comes from Treponema sp., assembly GCA_041669845.1. Classification (GTDB taxonomy): domain Bacteria; phylum Spirochaetota; class Spirochaetia; order Treponematales; family Treponemataceae; genus Treponema_D. The sequence goes on along the minus strand of JBAYAJ010000009.1, from coordinate 15,146 downwards.
ATACTTCCTCATGTCAAGTCCGCAATTTAACACTGGCTAAACACTCTGCAGTATTTATGATATAGTCAGTGTATGCAGACTATACAAAATCATCTTATTACAATAACAGACTGCCGTATAGAAGACACAAAACGTACTCTCGTCGATAACATTTCATGGACAATGCATACAGGTGAGGCCTGGCTGGTTATTGGTCCGAACGGCGGGGGAAAAGCTTCTTTCCTTTCGGCGCTTGCAGGTAAGCTTTCGATTACACCTGACATACCTGACGAAACTTCTGAAAAAACGGACGGGAAACCAGTACCGGTTTTTTCTTCTGTTTTTAATGATTCAGTCGAAATCGTCTCACTTGAACGGGCAGCGGCCATTATTCAGGAAGAACGCGAAAATGATGAAAGTGAATATATTGACGGAGGAGTAGATATCGGACGTACAGGGCGTATCTTTATTGCAGAACCGCTTGCAGGTCCGCATAAAAAAGGTAAACCTCTTCCGGAAATAGTAAAACGAATTGAAACTTATCCGGCAGTCAGACTCTGCGGTGTTGAAAAAATTCTGGACCGTGGTATAAAATACATGTCGACAGGAGAAATACGCCGTACACTTCTTGCACGTGCGCTTATTTCGGGGAAAAAACTGCTTATTCTCAGCGATCCGTTCGCCGGGCTGGACGTCGACAGCCGGGCTATACTGCTTGATTTCTTCAATACAATTACAAAAAAACAGCTGTCCGAAAACGAAACTGACTTTACCTATCCGCATATTATACTGGGGATGGAACGTTACTATGAAATCCCCGATGCGGTTACACATGTACTTGAATTCAGAAAAAACAAAATATCATTCTGCGGAACACGAAAAGATTACGAGTATATAATCAGCCAGCGCGAAGCCGAAAATGCAAAAACGCGCCAATCGGACAAAACTGCATTTGAAGAGCAGATTACGGACCTTCAGAAAGAAACAGAAATCATCAATAATGATACGAAAGAAAAATATGCGGCAGAAAAACTCATTGAAATGCACAACGTAAACGTCGGCTGGGATGACCATAAAGTACTTTCAGATTTTAACTGGACACTATACAGGGGAGAACACTGGCTTATCCGGGGGCCGAACGGATCGGGAAAGACGACATTTCTTGAACTGATAACAGGCGACAACATGCAGGTCTACTCCAACGATATACACATGTTCGGAAAAAAACGCGGAACGGGCGAAACAATGTGGGAAATAAAGGCGAAACTTGGTATTGTATCATACAGACTTCACGTCGAGTACCGCATGCTCGGTGGAACAAGCCTCCGCAACGTTATAATATCAGGATTCCGGGATTCAATCGGACTGTATGAACAGGCAACCGGCGTTGAAAGCGCTGCTGCAGACAAATGGCTTACACTCGGCGGTTTTTCAGGCAGAGAGGATGAATCGTTCGGCAATTTGAGCTATGGAGAACAGCGTGCAGTTCTTATTCTTCGTGCTGCGGTAAAATGTCCGCCTGTACTGATTCTTGACGAACCGTGCCACGGCCTTGATGAAAGCTACCGGCAGAAAATTCTTGATCTGCTTGAAACCGTTGCATCGAGCGGTACAACGACGCTGCTTCATGTAACGCATGAAAGCGACGAAGTACTGCCCTGTGAAAAACATATACTTGAGCTGCATCCTGGTAAAACACCTATGTATGAAATATTAACAGTATGACGACATGTCTTTTTACAGGAGATAAAACCGCACAATGAATCATAAAGGAAGCGTTTTTTTTCTTACTTTATTCGTTATCTTTTTCGTACTTTTTCCAGTATCTGCAAACGGAAAAAAAGATACGGACACTGCGGCAGAAACCCCGGATGAAAAAGCTGCTGCAATTATTGCAGAAAATAACGGAGCCGCATACAAACGGGAACCGCTCACAGGAGATCCTGTTGTTTTTAACGAGGTATGGGGATTCGTTATGCAGCACTCTATGGACGATCTTGACTTCGATGTCCCTGTAACAGATATTGCCTTCTTTTCGTCGGTTATAGACAACTATGGCAACCTTGATGAAATTCCCGACCGGAGTAAACTTCTGCCGTTTGAAGGAAGAGTTCATCTTGTATTCAGCTGTGATAACAGAGCGCTTGTACATTTCTGCCTTGATCCGCAGTACAATATACGGGAAAAACTTGAAGACGAACTTGCAGCAGCAGCAGCACAATATGACGGTCTTGTCATCGATATGGAATACATACCCGCCCGCGACCGTGATAATTTTCTTTCCTTTCTTACAGATATGAAGAAAAAGCTTGCCGGTAAAACATATACAATCTGTGTTCCGGCACGTACACGGACAATTTCCGACGATCTGTTTCCGTATGCGGAGATAGGAGAAACAGCGGACAGAGTACTCATCATGGCATACGATGAACACTGGAGTAAAAGCAGACCCGGACCAGTTGCATCGCTCAACTGGTGCGCAGACATCACCGATTATGCGCTCTCTGTAATTCCGCGTAAAAAAATCGTCATGGGACTTCCTTTCTACGGCAGAACGTGGACAGATAAAAATTATGCTGGTGCATGGCGGTACAGAACTCTTAACCGGCGGCTGATAAACAGCGGCGTTACTTCAATCAGCCGTGATAACGACGGCGTTGCAAAGATCGAATATCCGGCAACAGTAAATGTAACAGGTTATTTCGACGATACCTGTTCGCTGCTCCGGAAATGCCGCATGTACGCGGATAAAAATATAGAAAACGTATCGTTCTGGTGTCTTAATCAGGAAGATCCGGTATTCTGGAACTGGATAACTGTTAATGGCAGGCAGTAATCATTTGCACTGCACACTTTATTTCATTACAATAACTACTTAGTTTATTATCTGAAAACAGAGGCTTGTATGATATTCTCTCCGGTTGAAATTGAAGAAACAGTAAATATGTTCATGCGTCAGAAGCTCGATATCCGCGCCATCACCATGGGAATTTCACTCCGCGACTGCGCATGTGAAGACGGTAAAAAAGGGCGGCAGCGGATGTACGATAAAATCATGCGGTACGCCGGAAAACTTGTACAAACCGGACGGGATATAGAAACAGAGTTTGGCGTACCAATAATAAACAAACGTATTTCCGTTACTCCAATCGCAATGGTTGCAGAATCCAGCGGTGAATCAAGCTATGTCCCGTGGGCCCAGATGCTGGACAAAATTGCAAAGGAGCTGAACATCGACTTCGTCGGCGGATTCTCCGCACTTGTGCAGAAAGGTATGACTCCGGGAGACCGCACGCTCATTGCTTCCATTCCGGAAGCGCTTTGCGTTACCGACAGAGTATGTTCGTCCATAAACCTGGGAACAACAAAGAGCGGCATCAATATGGATGCTGTAAAACTTATGGGTGAAATCGTAAAACAGACAGCCGAATGTACAAAAGATAAAGACGGACTTGGCTGCGCAAAACTTGTTGTTTTCTGCAACGCTCCCGAAGATAATCCGTTTATGGCCGGTGCTTTCCACGGCCCCGGAGAAGGAGATGCCGTTCTGAACGTCGGTGTTTCCGGACCGGGCGTTATCCTTGCAGCTGCAAAAGAATATAAAGGAAAACCGATAGACGAACTTGCAGACGGTATAAAGAAAATGGCTTTTAAAGTTTCGCGCATGGGTCAGCTTGTTGGAACGGAAGCTGCTCACCGACTTGGTGTTGACTTCGGTATTCTTGACCTGTCGCTTGCACCCACACCTGCTGTCGGAGATTCTGTCGCGCGTATTCTTGAAGAATGCGGAATTGAAGGTGCCGGAGGACCGGGAACAACGGCCGCACTTGCAATGCTTACCGACATGGTAAAAAAAGGCGGAGTTATGGCCAGCACAAAAGTAGGAGGCCTGTCGGGCGCCTTCATACCTGTTTCCGAAGATGAAGGAATGATAAATGCGGTAAAACAGCATTCAATCTGTCTTGAAAAACTTGAGGCAATGACCACAGTCTGTTCCGTAGGGCTGGACATGATAGCAATTCCCGGAGATACGCCTGCAACTACTATCAGCGGCATTATGGCTGACGAACTTGCAATCGGTATGGTCAACAATAAAACGACAGCAGTCCGTCTCATCCCCGTACCCGGAAAGAAAGAAGGTGACTGGGCAGAATTCGGCGGATTACTCGGAGGTGCTCCTGTTATGGCTGTTAATAAATTCGGCTGCGCTGAATTTATTAACAGAGGCGGACGTATTCCTGCTCCTATTCACAGCTTCAGAAATTAACAATGCAGATAGTCCCTGTAGATGATTCGAACCGTCCGCAGGTTCTCACCTTCATTACTCCCCATGAAGTAACATGCGCTGCGCTTACCGAAAATATAAGACGGAAAGCGGATGATATTTTTGCGCTCAAAGACGACAGCGGAAATCTGTCGGGTGTCATCGGAGTAAAACACACGATTCTTCACTGCCTGCCTGATGCCGGAAACGGAGAAAAATCTGCACTGATAGAAGCAGAACTCAGAAATTTTCTCCACAATAAAAAAATCTCCTGCATAAACGGAGAAAAACGGGGAACTGAATTTATCATGCATATGCTTGCATCTGACGGCATACAGCCTGCTGCAGTCAATCATTATACGCTCATGACGCAGCCGCAGGAAAGGTTCCGGGCAGTCATTCTGCCGCAGGGCTGGCGTATAGTACACTGTCACGGAAAAGATGCAGATGCACTTATGAGTCTTCAAAGCGCCTATGAAAACGAAGAAGTGCTTCCGGTATGCAGAACTTTTACTGCTTCTGTCGTCCGGCAGAATCTTGAGCATATTCTGTGTACTGAGTACGTGCTGACTCTTCAGACAAACGAGGGAGTTTTTGTTGCAAAGGCAAATACAAACGCTATCGGCCTTAATTATATACAAATAGGCGGTGTATATACCGATCCCGGATACAGAGGGAACCATTATGCTGCACTGCTTATTAGTACGCTAGTACATAAAATCTATGCAGTAAAAAAAGAGCCGGTTCTGTTTGTTAAAGATTCAAATACAAAAGCCCGGCAGTTGTATAATTCGCTTGGATTTGTAAAATCAGGTAATTTTGTAATTGCATATTTCTAAACATCCGCGTAAAATAACCTGTTATATACTTAAAACTGGAGGGCACCTAAAAAATGTCAGAAGCACTGGTTGCGCGTATCGTCGCATTCGTTCTGTACCTTACCTTTATGATCTACATTGGTCTGCGGTACATGAAAAAAAACAATTCATCGGAAGATTTCTTTCTTGGCGGTCGTAAAGTAGGCCCGTGGATGACAGCTCTCAGCGCAGAAGCGTCCGACATGTCCGGGTGGCTGCTTATGGGACTGCCGGGGGTTGCATACCTGACGGGACTTAAGGAAGCGTTCTGGACAGCTGTCGGTCTTGAAATAGGTACATACCTTAACTGGTTTCTTGTTGCAAAACGCCTGCGCAGATACACAGAATCCTGCGGCAATGCAATTACTATTCCGGAATTCCTTACAAACCGTTTCAAAGATAAATCTCATACGATTTCTTTCATATCTGTTATTTTTATTTTGATTTTCTTTACTATTTATACAGCAAGCGGTTTTGTTGCATGCGGAAAGCTTATTAATTCGGTATTCGGTGTCCCGTATATTTTCGCTGTTCTCATCGGAATGGCTGTAATTCTTGCATACACAATGGCCGGTGGTTTTCTTGCAGTATGTGCTACTGACTTTATTCAGGGAACGCTTATGTTTGTCGCGCTGATAGTTACAACGGTTATTATGATTATTGTACTCGGCGGGCCTGCTGCCGCAAATGCAAAGGTTGCATCGTTCGGTGCACAGTTTTTAAATCCGTTTGTCGACGACGGTACAGGATTCGGCATCATGGCTGGCATCTCAGCTCTCGGCTGGGGACTTGGCTATTTCGGTATGCCTCATATTCTTGTACGTTTCATGGGTGTAACAAGCGATAAAGATATTCCCCTTTCCCGCCGTATCGCAATGGTATGGGTAACGATCGCTTTTATCGGGGCACTTATGATCGGAGCTTTTGCGAAAGCATATCTGAATCAACCGCTCGCAGCAGGTTCGCAGGAAACGGTTATTATTGAAACAATTAAGCAGATGTATCCGGCATTCATCGGAGGTATTTTTCTCTGTGCCATTCTGGCAGCAGCAATGAGTACTGCTGATTCACAGCTGCTCGTAGCGGCTTCTGCTTTCAGTGAGGACTTCGTTTCAACGATTCTTAAAAGAAAACTTTCACAGAAACAGATGGTTATTATCAGTCGTCTTACCGTTCTTGCAATAGCGCTTATCGCATTCCTCATGTCTATGAACGAGCACAGTACAATTTTCAAGCTCGTAAGCTATGCATGGGCAGGTTTCGGAGCGACATTCGGACCTCTTATTCTTCTTGCTCTTTTCTGGAGAGGAGCTACAAACAAAGGTGCGATAGCAGGAATTATTGCAGGCGGAGTTACCGTTATCATATGGCATAATCTGAGCGGTGGTATTTTCAATATGTATGAAATTATTCCGGGATTCATTATGTGTCTGCTTTTTGCGGTAATTTTCAGCATCACGGATAAAAACAAGAATAGAGAGATGCTTGCCGAATTCGATGCATACGAAGCAGCATTAAAATAACAGGCATAATTTTAGATACTATTCCGCCGGCAGGAAAAAAACAACAGCAGAATAGTATCTATCGATAGTAAAATGGACCGGTTATTGTGCAAACATATGGTGATTCGCTATACTGATCTCCATTATGGCAATTCTTCATTTTGAAAGCGATTATCTGGAAGGTGCTCATCCGCTTATTCTTCAGCGGCTGATCCAGACTAATTTTGAAAAAACACAAGGGTATGGCCTTGATGAATATAGTGACGCCGCACGGGCAAAAATCCGTTCAGCATGCGGCTGTCCGGATGCAGGTGTCTGGTTTCTTGAAGGTGGAACGCAGACAAACGCAACTGTAATCGACGGTCTGCTCCGTTCTTATGAAGGTGTAATAGCTGCCCAGACGGGACATATCAGCGTACACGAAGCGGGCGCAATTGAAGCTGCAGGACATAAAGTCTTATCAATTCCCCATCATAACGGTAAAATTACTGCACAAGACCTTACAACGTATCTTGATTTATTCAATGCCGACAGCAGTAAAGACCACGAAGTCTTTCCGGGCATGGTATATATTTCACATCCTACGGAATATGGTACGCTGTATACAAATGATGAATTAACAAAACTGAGCAGAGTCTGCCGCTCTCATACCATTCCGCTGTACCTTGACGGTGCACGTCTTGGATATGGACTTGCCGCCGACAATACCGATCTTACACTTGAAACAATTGCGCAGCTCTGCGATGTATTCTATATAGGCGGTACAAAAGTCGGGGCGCTGTTCGGAGAGGCTGTCGTAGTAACAAAGCCTGAACTGATTCCGCATTTTTTTACAATCATCAAACAGCACGGTGCTCTTGCTGCAAAGGGCCGTATTCTTGGAATCCAGTTCGACACGCTGTTCAGCAATAATCTTTACTTTGAAATCTCGCGCAACGCCATCGAAACTGCAATGATAATTAAGAATAATCTTAAAAAGAAAGGATATACTTTCTATCTTGACTCACCAACAAACCAGCAGTTCATTATTATGGAAAATGCAAAACTCAGACAGCTTGAAAAAACTGTCGGATTCAGCATATGGGAAAAATACGATGATTCGCATACTGTTATCAGACTTGCAACAAGCTGGGCGACGAAGAAAGAAGACGTTGAAGAACTTCTGAAACAGTTCTAAGAGAAAACTTAATAGTAATTATTTCTTAAACGGAAGGACGCCTTTTGCCTGATATTCGCCGGCAAGTGCACCGAACATAGCATCGAATGTATACGGAGACCAGCTGTATCCCATAAGGATAGAATCTACCCAGTTAAAATCCAATGCGTTTACGGGCGACATTATTGAAAAAATAACAATACGTTTTCCGCTCCCTTTTAAAGTTGCTGCAATTCGTGCAGACTGCGCATTTGCGACACAACAAATAATTGTATCATAACCGGCCACATTTGAAAGAATATTGTCGCACATATATTGTGTTTCGTTCGGCCCTGGTTCATAAGAAAATCTGAAATCACCTGTTCCGGAATACCGTTTTTTCCCCTCTGAAAAAAAATAAGGCATTGCACCGACAAGAAGTACACGTCCCGCTCTTTTTGCAGAGAGCGGTATTGATCCGCTTTTATATATAGTAATGGAACGGCATGCCTGTTCAAAAAAGAATTTCTGTCCTTCTCTGTCAGGAATGTATTTTGATATGCTGCGCGGATCAGGATACAGAGGAGCGGCGTTTTTACTTCTGAAATATTCAAGTTTTGCCTTAAGAACACGGTATGCCGCGTCTTTTACCCTTGCACGAAATGATGCATCGTTTTTAAGAAGCTGAAGATTTGTCGTCCATAAAGATTCATACAAATGAGCTGTCGTAGACGATATAATAATATCGTTACCAGCCTCTATTGCCAGCCTGAAAGCATTCGAAACAGAACCTGCATACAACGTATCTCCATTCATCATCATATCATCTGTAATAATAAGGCCTTCATATCCCAGTTTATTCCGCAGCAGGTCTGTAAGAAAAAGTTTTGACAGGGATGCAGGCGAACCAGAGGGATCTATCTGTGGAAAACTCAAATGTCCCGACATAATAGCCGGTATGTGCTGTCTGATAAGATATTCAAAAGGTATAATTTCTCTGTTCATGAACGTCTTTTCATCGATATTAATTACAGGAAGTTTTACATGCGAATCACTGTCTGTGTCGCCGTGACCTGGAAAATGTTTTGCAGTCGGAATTATACCTGCCGCAATAGAACCTGCAGAAAAAGCAGCCCCCAGTATCCCTGCATTTTCCGGATTATCACCGAATGAACGCGGCCCTATAATTGTAGAATTATGATTCGTATACAGATCGACGGACGGTGCAAAATTTATATTTATACCGAGCGCCTTTATTTCACGGGAAATATAATACCCGCTGTACCATGCATCAGAAGGATACCCTGCCGCACCTATTGCCATGTTACCGGGTGTAATGGCAGTCTCTCCTTTTACATGACGTATCCAGCCGCCTTCCTGATCCGTCGCAACAAACAGTGGAATTTTAAATCTATTGTCCGCAGCAGCGTGCTGTAATGAAGAAATCGATTTTGCAACAAGTGTAATATCGTCGGTATTCCAGCCAAAAATTTTTACGCTGCCAAGTCCTCTGTTTACCCATTGGAATAAAAGTTCATCAGGTTCAGATCCTGCCCATCCGAACATAAATATCTGTGAAAGGAGCTCATCATCGGTCATACGTTCGACAAGTGTATGAGCAAGCTGATCTGCAGGATAATCACTCCAAAAAGTAACATTAGAAGGAAGCGTTTCAGAAAAAAGTGGAAACGCCGCTACTGTACATGCAATGATTAATTTTTTAAAAAATTTCACGTTGCGATCCCGTTACCGGAAAGACCTCTTATATATGTATCTGCCTCGTGAGCTGCTATGGCTCCGTCCGATACAGCAGTTATAATCTGACGGAACGATTTTGCACGCACGTCTCCGGCACAATACAGCCCCTGAATACCTGTTTCCATTCTTTCATTCGTTATAATACATCCCAGAGAATCTTTTGGAAGCATATTGACCAGTTCAGTGCGCGGATTCATACCTATAAAAACAAATACTGCATCGGCAGGTAATTCAGTCTGTATACCGGTTTCTGTATCCTCTATAACAACAGATTCTACCAGTTTTTTACCTTTAATTTCCTTTATAACCGCATTATATCTGACCGTAATATTTTTGTCGTTCTGTATCCGCGCAACTGCTGCTGCACCGGCATGCAGTTGTGCACGCCGGTGCAGCAGCATCACATGTTCCGACAACGTTGCAAGATAAAGTGCCTCGGTACAGGCAGACTCACCGCCGCCAACAACGAAAATATTTTTCCCCCTGAAAAACGGCCCGTCGCACACAGCGCAATAAGAAACACCTGCACCGGTAAATTCCTTTTCCCCCGGGACATCAAGAACACGATGTTCAGCTCCTGTGGAAATAAGAAGTGCAGGAGCCGTATAATCAGTTTTTTTTGTGCGGACATGAAATAACTGTCCTATTTTATCTATAGAAAGAACTGCAGCCTGTATGACTTCAGCGCCGAAAGATTCGGCCTGTTTCTGCATTACAGTTATATATTCATCTCCGCTCACCGATGGATATATTCCAGGATAATTCTCAAGTTGTATAATCTGAAGCGCCTGGCCACCAGGACCAGAAATATCAAGCACAATTGTATGTAATCCCGAACGCGCCGCATATTGTGCAGAGGCAAGACCTGCAGCACCGGCACCAACAATGATGTAATCACATAAAATGTTTTCCATAATATTACATGAGTATATCAGTTTTTTTACCTACCGTCCATGTAAACTTACAACAGGCAAAAAAAAGCGGAACAGTCAGATGACGTTCCGCAGTATATATGAACGGACCGCGGCTTAGCCACGACCGGTCCGATAAAAAACCCGGAACATCAAAAGACATCCCGGATGTTAGGCGTCGAGCGGAATTGAACCGCTGCATAAGGGTTTTGCAGACCCGCCCCTTACCACTTGGGTACGACGCCGTGTATGACTATATCAAAAAAGGTGTACTTTGTCCAGTCAAAAAGTACATTTACCGCAAAATTGTCTAAATGCACTATCTGAGTTTTCTAAAAAAACAAATTCTGATATACTTTTTATATAACTGACCTGAAAGATACGTTCCGACAGGAAGGAGTATACACATGACTGATATCACTCACATAGTCAGGCAATTTCTTGAAAACCGCATTCTTTCCAAAAGCGGTTTTATTTCTCTTATAAACAACCGGGACATACCGGTCCTGCAGAAAACAGTTTCTACAGCAGATACAAAAACCGTACGTTCTGTGTTGAAATCGCAGGCGGCCAAAGTAAGCCGCAGTATATTCGGTAATAAAATATATACGCGCGGAATTATTGAATTCACAAACTATTGCAGGAACAACTGTTTTTACTGTGGTATACGTGCCGGTAATGCAGACGCTGACCGTTACCGTCTTTCTCAGGATGAAATACTTGCATGCTGTAAAAAAGGCTACAATCTTGGATTCCGTACATTCGTTTTACAGGGCGGTGAGGATCCTTTTTATACAGACCGTATGATTGCGGACATCGTGCACTCAATAAAAACAATTTTTACCGACTGTGCTGTGACACTTTCCGTTGGTGAGAAAGATTACGGTACATACAGAATGTGGCGTGAAGCAGGAGCAGACAGATATCTGCTGCGCCATGAAACAGCGGATGAAAACCATTACCGGAAACTGCACCCTGCATCTATGTCTCTTGAACACCGAAAACAATGCCTGAAGGACCTCAAAACCCTCGGTTATCAGACAGGAGCTGGCTTTATGGTCGGTTCTCCGTTCCAAACAACAGAAAATATTGCCGATGATCTGCTCTACCTTGCCGATCTTGCCCCGCAGATGATAGGTATTGGCCCATTCATTCATCACAGCCAGACACCGTTTGCCCGTGAAAAAGATGGAAGTGTTGAACTTACCCTTTTTCTACTTTCAGTTCTGCGTATTATGTTTCCGGCAGTATTACTGCCTGCAACTACGGCACTTGGCACTTTGTCGCCCGACGGACGGGAACAGGGTGTTCTCTGCGGTGCAAATGTCATCATGCCGAACCTTTCTCCACTCGAGGACCGCAAAAAATATATGCTGTATAATAATAAAATATGTACCGGAGAAGAAGCGGCAGAATGCAGAGCATGCCTGCAAAAACGTATGGAATCAATTGGATATACACTCACTGTATCGCGGGGGGATTTCCAGGAAAAATCTGTTCAAACACCTGTTTCTCAATTTTAATCCCCACCTCGGACGCAGGGGGCGGGGTATTAAACCATCCGCACGAACAAAGGCCGCCGCGAAGAACGCAGAGACCTTTATTTAACTGGCAGTTACAGTTATTTTACAGTTATTTTACAGTTATTTTACAGTTATTTTGACTGTAATCGTTCCTTTCTTTGTACCGGTATTAGTGGTACCTGTATCAATCAGGGGAGTCGTCTGAGTGCCGGCAGAACTACCGGTTGTAACACCCTCCGTATTTACCGGTGTACTCACCGTATTCAACACACTTTGAGCAGTTTTTGCAGCCGTATCGGCAGGTTTTGAGCTGAAACCACCCGATGTAAGTGAAACTCCCTGTCCTGGAAGAACAACGACCGATCCTGCAGGAGCCCCGGGAGCAATATCTTCTGCAGGTGTACCGGCACCGGATTCACCCGCTGAAGGCATTCCCTGAGGAGATGGAGTGTAATAACTTGCAGGATAGGTTACAACCGCACCACCAGTACAGGTAATATCTCCTGTACTTATAAACGAAAAATCAGTACCACGGACAGAAGCGACCGCGACCGGATTATGGACAGTATAACTTACACGTTTGTTCTCGGTCTTCTTTACACTTGATTTTACCGCACCTGTATTTAAATAGAGGGATACAGAATCTTTTTTTTCATTCTTAGCCAGGGTTTCAAGTGTAACCCTGGTAAGCGGCCCAAGCTGCATTGTTGCTCCCTGATATTTCAAAACTGCTTCTGACTTAAAACCTGTTGAAATTACTTCTCCCTGCGAAACCAGGCCGTTCTCTGAAAGTGCAACCCACGTACCGTTTCTGTTTACTTCAACTTTACCACGCAAAGAAACAACAACCGCAGAATCAGCACATACTGGAAATGCAGTAAAAACAACAAAAACTGCAGCCGGGAATATTCTTTTTATTGTCTTTAAGATGTTCATAAAACAACCTCCTTTATCAGAATACAAATGTACCTGTCACAATGAAACAGGTTTTATTATCTGCTGAATTCTGCGCATAATACTGATATGCACCCGCAGAAAACTGCAAATCATGGAAAATATTCCATACCGCATTAAAGTTCCACTGCAAGCCGTCATATGCAACAACATCGTCGGGACAGGAAAAAACGCATACCCCCTCACATAAAAGACAAACATTCGATGCAATAGTATAAGAACCGGACATTCCTGCTTTGATTATACCACTGTATTCCGGTTCAGATAATGCAAGATATGCCGTCTGTGATGTAAATCCTTTAAACGTACTCAAGAAACCGTTCTTTCCCGATGCATACACACCGTTTATACTGATTGACGCGGCCGGCACCGGATACAGCGTTACAGTTATTTTTGAAAGATCCGATATTGTATTGAAATTCTCTGTACCTGCCGTTGTCATAAGAGAGTAAAACATGTTTCCCGCCAAAGGCCCCGAAAGTGCTGCAGTACCATACCAGCGGGTATATTTATCTGCCGAGAAATCAACAAATCCCCATCCCTCTGCTGTCAGCGTCTGATTAAGAAATAACGATGGAAAGTTCATTGAAATACCTACCGGAGCATACGACGGACAGGCAGCATATACTGTATTAAAATCAGGATTATAAGATGTAGTTTCCGGTGTAATAATCGTCACATCATGTGCATTTAACAATGACGTCGTACCTGCATAAACATTAAAACTCAGAGATGGAATTTCAAATTTCGTATAAAACCCGTCACTAATCTGGCTGAATACTATTCCCGTTACATCACTTACAAAAAATCTTCCGGCGGCAAACCGTAATTTTGTATATCTTCCGGCTGACAATGTCCCTGATATTTTAAAAAGATTCAAATCAAGAATATTTTTATGCGATGCATCCGTTTCATCATACCGGAATTCATACGAACCGTCGGCATTGAACCGTAATAGTGTATCTTCATTAAGAAGGGATGAAACCCATAGATGATTTGTCGAACTTTCATACAACTTAAGAGAATCAAAGGTGTTACCCTGATATTTAGTTGTACTGCCGATTTTCCCTCCAAAGTCAAATGCAGAAAGCGGAAGCAAAAAAAGCGAAGCAGATGCAAACAACGCTGTAGTAAACTTTTTCATTATTCTTCACTCCCGTATCTATTCTGACATGCAATATACATATTAAGAACATCAGTACCGGATATTTTTCTTGACGGATCAGCATCAGGGGGAATTATGCCGTCTACTTTCAGCTGACGGAACGCGTACCGGGCAGAACCGTTTGTAAGACGAAACATAAGGCCACCGTGTATTGTCCACAGTTTCGACATAACATACGACAGATTTCCCAGACTTACTTCTGCAGTTTCATCAGCTCCGGATGGAAGTTGTCCCTTCTTTTTCAGCAGAGAAAAAGCAGTGTCATACGTTGCATTTTCATCAACAAGTCCCTGACAAACAGCAGATAAATAACTTACCTGAGCATAATCAGCACGTTCCGTATTCAGCATTTCGGTAACATAATCTGCTGTCTGTGCAAAAGCCGACAGTGAAAATAAAAACACGACTGCCATAATGAATATTTTTTTCATTCTGGTATACCCCTCGATCCCTGTATTTGAATACACTTAAAATTATAATCGCAATAAAAACGGTTGTCCAGCACTATAAGCATATATATATAAAACAGGCCGTCCTGTAAAAAGGACGGCCTGCCGGTTAATACGTATCTACCTGTATTATTTGTACAGTTCAACCAGTTTCTGCAGATGCTCATAACGGGCTTTTGCAGTATCTTCGTTCCTCTTGAAAAGGATATTTGCACGCTCAGGGAATTTAACCTTAAGTGCTGAATAGCGGGTTTCGTTATTCAGGAAGTTCTGGTATGTTCCGTCACCGGGCTGTGAAGTCAGCGTAAACGGATTCTGTCCCTGTGCTTTGAGTGCCGGATTGAACGAGAACAGATTCCAGTAGCCTGATTTGACAGCTGATTTCATTTCGTCCTGACAGTGGTTCATGCCGCCTTTGACGCCATGAAGCTCACACGGAGCATATCCGATGATCAGAGACGGTCCGTTGTATGCTTCAGCTTCCTGAATTACTTTAAGCGTCTGTGCAGGATTTGCACCAAGTGCGATCTGTGCTACGTATACATACCCGTAACTCATTGCAATTTCGGCAAGCGATTTCTTACCCATTTCCTTACCGGCAGCAGCAAACTGGCAGATTTCACCAATATTGGAAGATTTTGATGCCTGT
>JBAYAJ010000008.1:0-30078 GCA_041669845.1 Treponema sp. | reverse complement strand
GGAACTGCTTCCATCGCGGAGTTTCTGCACAAGAGGCAGACCGAATGCCGCTGTTTTTCCCGTACCTGTACGTGCGCGCGCAATAACGTTCGCATCGCCGTTCAAAAGCCGCGGAATTGCGAGCACCTGAATCGGTGACGGAGTGACAAAGCCTTTACGGGCTACCGCTGCCAGGGTCTGCTCATCGAGACCAAGGTCTTCAAAAGAGATTTCTTCTGATTCCATATGTATACCTGTTTCCTGCGGGCCGGATAAAACCGCCCATTATTTCGTGTGACAAGAGTGACAGAAAGCATATAAACCAGAAATCCGTAACCAGCTTTATGTGATTGGAAAAGAATTAAAGGCAGTCGACTAATCGTGCATGCGTCCATCAGACATAGCACACGTTATTATGATTCTAGTATAAACATATAATAATTGCAAGCAAATAGTGCGATATTTCGCATATATTACCGTTTTTTAGAAATGATTTGCAGCAATAATTTGATTTTTTTGTAAATTTATGATATTCTATTACTAATATGGCAAAAGCAACTAATTCAGGTAAAGCTGCAAAATCCGGTTCTTTTACGAAAACCGTAAAATCAGCTGCAACAGGAAAATCTGCAGGGACGACAACATCAACAGTAAAGCCAAATTCCACAGGTAAATCGTTGTCAGAAAAATCTTCATCACCATCCAAAACTTTTTCATCGGGAAAAAGTTCTTCAACTGAAAATAAAGGAAATAAATCTACTAAAGTGAAAACATTTATACCGGATACTAAATTCAAAATCAGTCAGAAAGTCGTTTATCCCAGTCAGGGAGTAGGAAAAGTTACTGATATTACAGAACAGACTTTCAAAGAGCAGAAATTATGGTATTACAACATTTATATTGAAGCTTCTGATATGGTCGTAATGGTTCCGGTTGAACGCGCAGAAGAACTCGGAATCAGGGCTATTGTCTCTGCTGAAGAAGCAGAACAGGCATTACAGCTTCTTTCGGATGATTTTGAACCTATTACATCTGACTGGAAACTTCGTTACCAGATGAATCTTGACCTGCTGAAAAAGGGAAGCATTCTGGATATTGCAACTATAGTACGCTGTTTATATAACCGCAGCAAGGTAAAAGAACTGCCTATTCTTGAGCGGAAACTCTATGATTCAGCCCGTAAACTTCTTGAAGATGAAATCTCGTTCGCTATGGGAAAGACAGCAAAGGAAGTAGAATCTCTTATTCATACAAAACTTGAACCTCCGGGATCGATGCCGAAAGTTAAGCATATCGTCAATATCGACGACGATGACGATGATAATCTTATGGACGACATGGACGCAAAGGAAGAAACTTCTACTGATGAACATGATGACGATGAAGAATCTGAAGAAGAAGACACTGCTTCTGATGACTCTGATGACAATGCGGCAGATGATTCAGACGACCCGGACGACAGCGGAGATTCCTTAGATAATGACAATTTTTAGGTTATCTCCTGAATGGTAAAAAGAACTCTTTCTTCCGTTTCTGCGGCCGTTGTTATAGCTGCTGCAGGAACATCCTCCCGAATGGGAACGGTTGTGAGGAAGCAATATCTGCCGCTCGGTAAGGGTACTGTTCTTTCCGAAGCGGTAAAGCCTTTTCTCCGGTCACTTCATTGTACGGTCTTAGTAATTACTATTCCTTCAGATGAAAATGAATCAGCTGTAAACGCAGCTTTATCCGCAGATAAAGAAATATATTCTCTTCTGCAGCAGACAAAACTGCTTTTCGTTCACGGAGGAAAAACACGGCAGGAATCGGTAAAACGTGCACTTGAGGCAATAGCCGCACTTCCGGCACCTGATGCTGATATTATACTTGTTCACGATGCCGCCCGCCCTTTTGTTACAGACAGTATAATATGTACTACCGCGGCAGCGGCGGTTGAACACGGTGCAGCAGTGCCCGTTGTTGTACCTGTAGATACCCAGAAAGAAACGGACGGCCGCGGAATGATCATCCGCCATCTTCAACGCAGTATGACCGCTGCCGTCCAGACACCGCAGGCGTTTCTGTTCGTACCGTTTCTTGAAGCTCACCGGAAAGCATTGAATGACGGATGTACATATACAGACGACACGGAAATCTGGGATAAATACGTCGGACGGGTTTTCACCGTTCCGGGAGATGTCTGCAATAAAAAAATTACATTTGCTTCGGATATTGATAAAACAATGAACAGTTCTCAAACAATTATACATACAGGACTCGGATACGACATACATCCGCTTATTTCCGGTCGAAGATTACTGCTTGGTGGTGTCGAACTGCCGTTCGACAAAGGAGAAGCGGGCCACTCTGACGGAGACGTACTGCTCCATGCTGTAACCGATGCACTGCTCGGTGCTGCAGGGCTTGGAGACATAGGCAGCTTTTTCCCGAGTGAAGACATCAAGTGGAAAGATGCCGATTCTGCATTTCTTCTCCGGACTGTATGGCAGGAAATCACGGCCGCAGGCTGGCATCTTGTTAATATAGACTGCATTGTCAAACTTGAGCAGCCGAAATTTCTTCCGTACCGTAATATGGTATGCAGTTCAATAGCCGGAATTCTGGGGACTGACACTGCAAATGTATTTGTTAAAGCTAAAACAGGTGAAAAGATGGGAGATGTGGGAAAAGGCAGCGCAATAGAAGCCTGGTGTTCGTGTCTTCTTCAAAAATCTTAAAAAAGGCGCCTGCTTTTGCAGACGCCCGTTTTCATTTTTTTATATATTATCCGGAAGTTCAAGTACCATTTCAATTTCCGTCTGTGTCCGGTTCATGCGTTTCGCAATCTGCGGAATTGTCCATCCCTGTCTTTTAAGATATTTGATGTTTTCGCGGTCCTGAGGAGATAAACGTTCATCGCTTTTTTCAGGATGTTTTTCAAGATCCTGCTTCGTCATCTGGTTAAGTAATTTAAACTTTGATTCAATATCATTTCTGAGTTCTTCAAGCCGGGCTTCGCTGCGGCCTATCCCCTGCCGCGCGGAATTCAATGCGTCCATGCGCTTGTCAGCCTCATCAAGCAGAGACTGTAATGAAGAAAGTTTCGAAACGGCGTCACCTATTCTTGGACCGCTTTTTATAATTTCATCAACATTCGCCTGAACGTCTTTTATCTCCTGCGGCAAAGAATCAGACTGCCGGACACATGCCTTAAGCCGGTCCTCAAGAGATTTCAGATTGTCAAAAGATGTATTAACATCTTTATTCACACGGTCGATAACGTCCTGTTTCTGTTCAAGGCGGTTATATGAAGCGGAAATCGTATTGAGCTTTTCCTGAAAGTCACGTGCAGACACTTCCATATTCTGCAGCTGGTCATACGTCGTCTGTAATCCGTTTATCTTTTCATCCATTTTATCGGAAAGATTAACCATTGTGTCGTATTTCTGACCAAGCGTGTCGATCTTAGTCTTTTGTGTATCAAAATCTTTAAAGCGCGTATTGATATCCTCGCTTATTCTGCAGATCGCATTGTACTGATCGGCAAGTTTTGCAGCAGTCTGAGTAAACGATTCTATTTTGGTAAAATCGTTGTTAAGGTCCGCAATCTTTTCATCCAGCTGCTTCTTCATCTGCTCGGCTTTTTCATACACCTGCATCTGGGATTTTACGTTCTGAAGTTCACGATTCAGTTCACTCATCCGGCTCTGTATATCATTTGAGTCGTTCTGCATTTTAAGAATAAACTTTGCCTGATTAGCACTGTTTGAAACTTCAAAAGAATCAATTTTTTCTTTGAGTCCATTCAATTTCTGTGCAGAATCGGCACTCTGCCGGCTTACACGTTCTTCCGTGTCCTTCAGCATGTCTTCATACATATTCTGCAGTTTTTTAAGAATTTCATCTGAACGTTTTTCATATGAGGCGACCGACTCATCAGATTTCGACTGCAGCTGCGAAATCTGCGAAACAAGATCATCCTGCTGTTTTTTGACACCGGTCGTATACTGCATCATATCGGCGGCAAGAGCCGTTTCTGCTTCCGTTATCTTCTTCTGGGAAGTACTCTTAAGACTTTCGAGCTGTCCCTTAAACATTTCACTCGATTCATCAAGCTGCTGCTTTAAATGCTGTTTCCATGTGTTGAACTCTGCGAGAGCTGCATCAATTGTAGATGAACTCGTCTCCTGCCTCGTGGTCACAGCATCTTCAAACGATTTCAAACTTTCAAGCAGACCGTTCTGAGCCTTACCAAGCTGTTCGTTTATTTTTTTCTCATATTCATCCGACGCTTTCTTCAGATATTCGTCCGAGGCAGACTGAGACTGGCTTACTTTTTCCTGAGTATCTGTAGTAAAATCATCCACCGTCTTCCGGATATCGTCCAGCTGTTTTTTCACAGACCCCTGCATATCTTTTATTCCTTCTGCAATACGTCCCACCTGTTCATCGTTCTTTTCCTGAAGCGCTGCAAGTTTAGTCTGCATATCTTCGCTGTATTTTACTTCCAGTGCACGTCGGGCATTTTCATAATCTGTCGTAAACAGTGTAAGTTTACCGTCAAAGGAACTCTTCCACGCAGTAAGATCTTCCTGCATTTTATTGCTGCGGCTCTTCAAATCATTATTGAACGTATCCTCAAAATCTTTGAGTTTTGTATTTACATTTCCGACAGCTGTTGTTTTTATTTCGTCGATACTCTTTTCAAGAGCTGCAATCTGAGTTTCCGTGGCGTCATAATCGTTTTTGACCGAAGCAGCAAATTCTTCATGCTTCTGCTGCTGATCGTTTGTAAACGCATCAAAATCAGAAAGTACACGCTTCCTTATTTCTTCCATTGCCTTCCGCAGATTTGCTTCAAGTGTATCCACATCTTTTCCTGAAGTTTCAAGCCGTGAGAACTGATATTCGAGATCCTTTTTGTATGCCCCGAGCTGTGAATCGAGCGATTTGAGTACATTCTCTTCATGATTTTCACAAAGCTGCGTCGTTTTTTTCATCGATTCATTCAGCGTTGTATCAAGTTCTGAAAGTTTCGACTCTGCCTGTGCACGGAATGTTTCAATTCCGGCCGCAACAGCCTTTATTTTTTCTTCAAGCTGTGGTGCAATACTGTCGGCCCGCTTTTCAGCTGCATCATATTCAGTCTGCAGTTTTCCGATAGAATTAGAAGTTTCTTTTACAGAAGCTTCAGCCTGTTCCGACACAGTCTTAAGTGATTCGGCAAGAGACGACTTAAGCGCATCGATTTTACTCTGAATATCTGTACGATAGTTTTCGACCGTATTATTGGCTGATGCAGTAAATTTTCCAAGTGCTTCTTTCTCAAGCGCATCGGCTTTTGATACTGCATTTTCAAAAAGGCTGCTGTACCGGGTCTCAATTTCCTTCACCTGAGATTCAAGAGATGTCTGGATTCCCTCGATGTTCTTCGAATTTGTCTGAACGTTCCGGGCAATAAAATCAGACGTCTTTTTCGCTTCACCAAGAGAAGCATCAAGCTGGGCACGAAGCTGGGTTATCTGCCCGTTATACTGTTCGTCCAGTTCCGTTATACGTTTATTCAAATTGGTAACGACAGTACCTTCCTTTTCATCATAAATATTTTTGATTGATGCTGCCTGCTGTTCAAGTGAAGTTGTTTTCTGCGTAAGTACTTCTGAAAACTTCGCATATACATCGTCAAGCCTGTTACTCAAATCTGCAATATTCGCGTCATTTCTGTCAGTGAGGGCATTATATGACTCATCATATTTTTTATCGAGTTCCGCAATACGGCCGTCATTTTTTCCGTCGATTGATTCCAGAAGTGCAGCATATTTATCATGGGCTGCGGTAATCTTTCCGGAATATTTTTGATCGAATTCATCAATATGCTGTTTATACTTCTCATCGAGAGATGCAAGAGTTTTTTTAATATTTGCAATAACAGTACCTGTAGAATCCTTGAATGAAGAAACAACTTCCGCCGTCTTCTGTGAAAGTTCCTTATCAAGTTCCGCCGCTTTCTGGCTGTATTTTTCAGACAAAGCCGCATATTGCTGATTTAACGACGTATCTGCTGTTTCTGCAAGAGCTTTATACTTTTCTGCATCTTTGCCGGATTTCTCTGCCAGCAGTGCAATCTGCCCGCTTATCGCGGCAGCGGTCTTATCAGCCTCTTCTTTATACTTTTTTGCAAGTGCTGAATACTGCGCCTCAATTGCAGCATCTGTCTCGTTCGCTTTCTGTGTATGTTTTGAGGCAAGAGTAAGATACTGTTGTTCGAGCTTATTGTCGAGTTCATCGGCACGTTTTTTGTATGATTCTGCAAGTTGTGCATACTGTCCGTCATATTTTCCTATAATTTCTGCAGTACGATTATCTATAGAACCATCGAGAGCAGAGGTTCGTTCCGCAATCTGCTTAGCCATATCGGCAACTTCAGCATCAAGACGTGCGGTAAGCTCCGCCATCTCACGCTCGTATTTATCCGCCAGTTCTCCATACTGCTGCTGATATTTATTGTCAAGTCCGGATTCGAGTCCCGAAATTTCGTTTTCAACTTCTGCCGCACGACCGTCTATTTGTTTCCGGGCATCCTCAAGGCGGGCAGAGAATTCCGCTTCAAGTTTCGATATCTTTTCTCCCGTCGTTTTTATATATGAATCGCTGCGCTGCTGAGCCTGTGCGCTCAAATGTCTGAAAGCGGTATCTTCAAGTTGATCTGCTTTTTCGGCTGCTTCATTATAAATACCTGCAATCTCGGATCTAAGCTTCATGAGCGCATCTTCAGCCTGTTTTTCTACAGAAGTAATATCCGAAGACAGTTTTTGAGAACGGGCTTCATAGTCGCCGAGCAATTTCGAACCAAGCGTTTTAAGCTGCTCACTGTTAGTCTGAGAAAAATCCGTACTGATTTTCGGTATGCGCTTTCCTATATCGTCGATTTCTTTCTTTTGTTCCGTCAGCTGCCTGTCTATTTTTTCAATAATGAGAGATTCTTTTTTCAGTCTGGTTAGATTTTCCTCAACGTTCGCAGTCATTTCAGAAAGAGTATTTAATGATTTGTCATAACCGTTGATTGTACCTTCTGCAGATGCAACAGCGGCGGCATATTTCTGCAGTTCATCGGCTTTCTGGGTAAAATCATCACGTTCCTTTTCCATCCGTTTTATAGCAGCCACAGCCTGAAGACGTGTCGTCTCAACTTCCGCGTTTGCAGATCCAAGTTTTTGGGATTGTTCCTGAAAATATGAGTCAAAATCTGCCTGACGTTTGTCGGCATACCGTTTGACTTTTTCCATTGTGTTGTTGTTTTTGTCCATCTGTCTAAGTGCAAGAGAAACGCCTGCCGCAACTGCAGATGCTACCAGAATTGCGATGATAACCACTTTTCCCACCCAGTAATCGCTGCATCAGATACTACAGCAAAATTTACTTTTTTTATTGTAGCACAATTTTTTGTAATTGACGATAGTCATTAAATGAAATATCGGCTTCTTTGAGCGGACGGTGAAACAGCATCCTCCAGTAAGGTTCAAAATATGCCGATTTCATGCCTGCGTTTTTTGAACCGGAAACATCATATTTTACACTGTTTCCTATATACAAAATATGTTCAGGAGCGACGCCGAGTTTTTCAGCCATAACATTAAACGGATACACAGAAGGTTTTAATGCGCCGATATCTTCCGTTCCAAGTATAACCGTACAATATTTTTTAAGCCCCCACATTTCACCTTTCTGTTCAGGAGGAAAATCCGAAAGAAGTGCAATCTTCACCCCTGCATCGTAAAAAGCGCGGAATGTCTCCGGAACATATTTGCAGCAGGGGATTGTTTTAAAATAACCGCTTAAACCATCGTAAACGATTTTCTGCAGACGAAGTTCTGCCTCTTCCGCAGAACAGTGAATCCGCCGGGCAAGACGCTCAGCCTGTATCTCGGAAAAATTTTCAAGTCTGTCCATACAACGCATTTCATTACGGACAAGACCATACTGAAGAAAGAACAGATTATAACGTAAAAAATGGAAAATCATACGCAGATGGAGCCGCCACTGCCTGTATAAGGTTCCGTCGATATCAAATCCGACGGCTTCGATTTCTCCTAATCCCGGTATATTCAACTTGAACTCCTTTCGTTCAATCAGCAGGTGCAGCACCTTACGGTTACAGCGTCATTACCGATTACTTTTTAAAATCAATCGTAAAAATAAAATTCGCATATCCGTCCGCGGCATCCTGTACAAAACGCCACATAGAAACCTGTTCACGGATTTCCTGCTGAATTGAAAGCGGCAGGATCGAAGCCGGAGTTATGTTTATTGCAGACAAAGGAACGTTGCCTTTTGCAAGCACTTTAAACTGAACCGTTACAGTACGTCTGCTGTCGATTAATTTTGCGTTTTCATCGGAAATCTGAATAGACGGTTTTGCAGGATACAGCAGGATTCTTGCAGATCCGTCAGCCATTTCTACTGCAACCTTTCCGTCAGAACTTCTGCCTGTTTTTACCGATGTCTGAGACTTTACACCGTTTCCGGCAGACTGTGTATATGTCGTCGCACTGATAGCACCAAGCGTTGCTTTCGTTGATACATCCACTTTTTCCGGTTTTTTACTTTCCGATGCCGCGGTCGAATTTACAGGTCCTGTATTCTGCTGCGATGCTTCCGCCGAAGTTCCGGACAGCGCCGCTGCGCCGGCAATCTGTTTCGAATGCGGTGCACTTTGAGCAGTATTCGACGTTACCGACGCATCCCCAAAGAGACTGTCATCCCACTGAACGTTTTTTTCTTTCTGAACACGCTGTTCTGCCATTAATTCTTCAACACTTTTCTTATACACTACTGAAGGTTTTTCCGGCGGTGATTTAATCTCCGCAGCAGAAGTATGTACCTTCTCCTGTTTTGGAATTGTAGAAGTCTTTTTTACTGTGGCAGTTTTTTTCTGCTGTTCAGATTTGTTTTCAGATTCAGTTTTCTTTACCCGGGCAGGTTTATCCGACT
This sequence comes from Treponema sp., assembly GCA_041669845.1. Classification (GTDB taxonomy): domain Bacteria; phylum Spirochaetota; class Spirochaetia; order Treponematales; family Treponemataceae; genus Treponema_D. The sequence continues at coordinate 21,129 of JBAYAJ010000008.1, read as the reverse complement.
GCTCCGGCGGCAGAGATGATACTCTTTCAGGTTCTGATGTTTTTACTGCTTTTTCGACAGGGACGGAGGCAAGTGTTATACGAACGGTTTTATATTCAGGCTTTTTTCTAAAAACAGGCATAAACACAGAAACAATCGTAAATACAAACCAGAATACAACGGTACCGGTAAATCCGATTTTTCTGCCCCGTGTGAGGATATCATCTTCTGCAGCAGGAAGAAAAGAAAACGTCATTTTTGTTTCGTCCGAAGATCTACTGCAGAATATCCGTTCCCGCGTATTACGTCGAATATCTGCACAATCGTACCGTTCGTTACCTCTGAATCTGCTTCAAGAGTAATCGGTATTTCGTCCTTCTTTTTGTTTTTTGTATCGTATGCGGCAAGTTCGGCACTGAGAGTCCTGAATGTAACTTTTTTATCGTTAAACCAGAGTCCGCCATTTTTGTCAGCAGTGATTGTTATTCCGGAAGTTGTCGTACTCTGAGCGGTACTGCTTGCAGGCAGATTCAGACTGATTCCCGGCATAACTGCAAACGTCGTAGAAACAAGAAAAAACAGAATCAGCTGAAACACGACGTCTATCATCGGAGTCATATCTATGTTCGAGGCCGCTACCCGGCGGTGTGCATGAAGATGCATATTATTTCACCCTTCCCGTAAGCCGGAGTACAACCGATGTCACGTCAGACTCCATCTCGACTATACAATGGTTCACACGCGACAAGAAATAATTATGAAAGACAACGGCAGGGATGGAAACGACAAGTCCTCCGACAGTTGTTACAAGAGCTTCCGCTATTGAACTTGCAAGATGAGCAGGATCTCCCATACCGGTTCCGCCGCCCAGTACGTTGAATGCTTTGATGTTTCCTGTAACTGTTCCCAGAAGGCCCAGGAGCGTTGCAATATTTGCAATAGTCCCAAGTGCCGTCAGCAGATGTTCATACCGGGGAATGACAAGATCCATTTCCGCCTCAACAGCTTCTTTCATATCCTTTTCGTCCCACCGGCGGCAGTCAAGTGCCTTTTTTATAACCTGTGAAGTAGGAGTATCAGCTTCGGCACACGCAACTGCAGCGGCCTCATAGTTGCTTCCTGCAAGAGAACCGTTCAAATCATAAATCAGTTTAACATCACGTTTTTTAATCATATAAAAATAATAACAGCGTTCAATAATTATATACGTAGCGATTATTCCGCAGAGAATAATCGGTATCATAAGAACTCCACCAGACCGTATCGCTTCAAACATTTTTACTGCTCCTGTATCCTGTATGATAAAATCACAAAAACTTAAACCACGTATTACCTTAAAAAAAGAATTTTATAACAAAACCGGCTGAACCGCTTCTTGTAATGTACCGTCCTGCATATGTACGGGACTTTCCGGTAATTAATTTTACTACATCATCGGCTGTGACCGCAAGACGCACAGCCTTTGTGAGCCGGTAGAAACCGGAAAAACTCAGTTCCGGCATATGGTCGGAATGTTCATCCGGTGAAAGACTTATTTCCGTACCGGCTCCCCACCGGGAATCGTTCCCCTGAAGAGATGCAGATACCGTAATTGTATCAGGTGTTTCTAGTACCGGCACATACAACCACTGGGCTTTCCATGACCCTCTGAGTGTAAGTATTCCTTTACTGAAAGAAATTCCCGTGTCTGTACAGAGTAAGCTGCGGTCTGTCTGCTTATACGTATACTGCCCGTATGCAAAACCGTCTTCGTAATCAGGTTCCCAGACACCGTTGCCGAACGCTGTCTTCCGGTATTCCGCTTCAGTAGTAAAGGAAAAAATATCTTTTACCGGTACAGCAACAGTAATTTTTCCGTACCAGTCGCTTGTCTCGCCGGGAATAAACGACAGCTCACTGAACGTATATTTTTTCTCAAGTTCAGCATAAAACGGCTGCTCTGATACAATTCCACCCTCTGCCGAAAGAGCCGTTTTCCGGGAAGAAAGCCCCGTAACAAAAGACGAACTTATGCCGAGTGTAAACGGAACGACAACAGGATTGCCGCCCAGCTTAGTGCCGATTACAGCGGCAGCGTCGCCGAAAATATTTATGAAGTCATTTTTCCAGCCGAGTCCGGTTCCGAAACGGGTGCGGTTCGTATTGCCGTCAGAAAGTACTGCCGCTGTATCCGACTGGAGACACCACGCAGCTGAAAAATATGACGAAAATCCGCCTGTATCCCACCCCAGCATGACAGAAGGAGAAAGCGAAAACACAGCCGACTTTTCTGCATAGTCAGCAGCCGCCTGCGAACCGGTAATACCTGCGAAACGGTTGTACCATCCGGTATTTACATCGGAGTGAAGGCTGAATCCGCCGGGCAGAATCCATGCAGCATCAGCTTTACCTGCAACAGTCTGTTTCGTCACATCATAGAATTCTTCACCCTGATTCTGCAGTCCGTTCCCAAGAGACTCGTAGCTGCCGCTTAATTCATAAGTTGCATTTTTTGTTGTAAATGTTTTTTCCCCGGTTATAGCTGCCGTCCGGTCGTAAAAACCGTCGGTAAACGAGTTCCGTGCATATCCGTCGGCACTTGCATAATTAAAACCGATTCTGAACGGATCAGCACCTGCAGAACGGTATACGGAAAAATTACCGTTAAAAATACCGGGACCTCCCCCGCCGACAAGGCCTTCGGCATACACAGAATTTTCTGTCTTTGCTTTTGAAACGGCTGCATCGGCACCGGCATTCTTCCCGGCAGGCACTTCGGGCAGTTCAGGGAGTACAGTTTTTGAATCAGATTCGGAAGGAAGTACTTCTGAAAAATCCGGCACGGCATTTCTGCCCGCTGTAAGTGCATCCCCGGATACGACAGTCGTTACATCCGGCAGCGTTATCCCTTTGTTCTGCGCGAACAGAAACACTGCAGAAACCAATACTAGTGAACAACAAACATATACTTTCTTTTTCATAACCTGCCTTCCTGCTGATTCAGGCTTTCTGCCTGCCGGCTGCCGGGGTACAGCTTTTTCAGCGTTTTTACTGTTTCGTCTGCATCTCCGTCTTTACCTGCAGCTCTGAATGCATCCGCTGCATTGTATAACGAAGCTGCAGCATCCTCATCTTTACCGTTCGTCCGGTACTGTTCTGCGGCAAACAGATACATATCCGCGGCTTCTTTATTCTTTCCTGTCCGCCGGCTGTATAAGCCTGCTATACTGGCGTTTTCTGCAGCATCAAGACTTTCCGTATCAAGATGCTGTTTCTCAACGGTAAGCAGCTGTCGTGCAAGTTCCGCAGCCCGGTCCAAAGTCGCCCCGGAAACCGCATACAACGCAGCAAGCTCTGTTCCGGCCTTCCGGCCTTCCGCTGTAGAGAGTCTGCCTTTCTGTTCATATTCCGACAGCTTCCGCACTACCGGCTCATTGCTGCCCGATGCAAGTTTTTCCAGCTCACTTATCTGTTTTTCTATTCCGTCGGATTTTGCCTGACCGCCGTACCTTTGAAGCAGGTTTCGTGCCTGTCCAAGTGCATCGTCATAATCGCCCGTCTGCCGGTACAGGGTCATAAGATTTTTCATCGCACCGTATATATAGGTACTGTCGGGATATTTTTTTATAAGTGCATTATTCAGCAGAACGGCACGATTTGTATTCCCCTGTTGTACCTGACAATCTGCACTGAAGTACCAGGATGCATCGGTAAATCTTCCGTCAGGATACTGATTATTATATTCTTTAAAACGGGACAGAGCAGTATCGTACTGTTTCACCGTATAATAAATTTCTCCACGGCGGTACATTGATTCCTCTGCAAGTTCTTCGGAAGGAAAAATACGCGCAATTCCCAGATAAGCGTTGTCGGCTTTTTCTATCTCTCCCTGTTTTACAAAAATCTGAGCAGTTTCATACAGACATTTCATACCGAACTGATTTTTCTGCATTGTATACGGTGAAAGTTCGCTCAATGCTTTTGCATAATTACCGGAATCGGCATATATTCCGGAGCAGAGCAGCACTGCTTTCTCACGGGACGGTACATCGGGTGCTGTTTTCACAGCTTCTGCCGCCTGGATTGCAGCCTGTTCATATTTACCATTCTGTACAGCGGCGTTTGCGGCTGTTATGCGTGCATTCCAGTATAACTCGCTGCCGGGATATTTTTCCGCAAAACCGGCAAGGGAAGAATATGCCGTACCGTTTTCACCAAGTCTGTACTGTGCATAACCAAGATAAAAAAGTGCATACTGCTGATATTTACTGTCTGAAGGAACTCCTAGATATTTTGAAAAACAATCTTCAGCTTTATTCCAGCTGCGGCTGTTAAAAGCTGCCAGCCCTGCAACATACAAAGCATCTTTCCCGCTGCATTGTACTGCCTGTACGTATGCGTCTGAAGGTTCTCCTTCAAGTAGAAGTGTTTCGGCATAATCAAGACGGATCGTATCGTTTATTCTTCCATTCTTATCCATACGCGCATATACTGCCAGCGCATCCGGAATCCTCTGTAGTTTCACAAGGGAGCGTGCATAAAGTGCAAGTGTCTGTACATCTGAATTCTCATCAACATCTTTTTCAATAATACCGGCAGCAGTATCGTATTCTCCCGTATTATAATACGCAAAGGCTGTATAATACCGTGTTTTTTCATCCGCACCGGCAATTTTTGCGGCATACGATTTTACATCGTCCCATCTTTTCTGAAGAGCAGCATACTTCAGCATAAGAACTGCATATGCTGGATAACTACTGTCTTTTTCTTCGAGCAGTGCATCCTTTTCTGCTTTTACAAGATATGAGGAAGCCTGTGAAGGACCTGCCTCACGAAATACAATCTCCGCAAGATACAGTGCCGCAGTCTGTTTTACAGCATCCGGTGCATTACCGCCGGCAGAATTTAAATACTGCTTTGCTTTTTCAAAATCATTCCGGCTGTATGCGTCGATTCCGAGTCGAATCCAGAATTCAGAAACAAGTCCGGGCGAATCGGCAAGGACACTCTGAGCCTGTGAAAGGACTGTTCCGGCATCAGTAGCGACTTCTTTTCTATGTTCCGATGAAACAGTATACGCTTTCTGGAGAGCAGACGCAGCAAATTTTTTCTGTCCGGAAGCAAGAACGGCACTGTATAAATCGAACGCCTTCCGGTACTGGCCCTGCCCGCTGTACGCATCACCTGCATACAGCGAAAGAAGTTCATAAACATCTTCGGATAGAAAATTCTGTGAAAAAGAACTGTACAGGTTTGTCGTCTGCATGTACGAATTCGTTCTGTTGTATGAATCGGCAAGTTTTAAAACAGCTTCCTCATAATCCTCTAAAGAATATTTTTTACCGTTTGAGACAACGAATCCGAACGGATCTACCGCTCTCTCATACAGGCCGAGTACATAATACGAACGGGCACTGTACAAAACTGCAGAACTGTAATATTGTCCGTCTGCCCCGCTTATTCTGCAGCTGTCGAAAAAAGAAAACAATGCATCTTTGTAATTATGCTGTGCATACTGCGCCCGGCCTTTCCAATAGCAGCAGGCATGGCTGAGCTTCTTATTTTTTTGAACTAGCGTTACGGCTTTTTTAAGTACCTTTTCCGCATCACCTGCACGTCCAAGACGTACGAGACTTTCTCCTTCCATAACAAGGGCACGCCCGGTGAACACTGAATCGGGATAAACCGACTCCAGCCGGGAGGCATACTCGACTGCACCCGGATAAAATCCACTGCTGTATGCGGCAGATAATTCATTAAAAAGAGCCATGTCAGTCTCTTCTGCATACAGAGCCGGAATCAGAAACAGTACTGCAACTAATAAAAATATTTTTTTCATCATATTCATTCACGTTAGAGCGGAAAGAATTTATCAGAAGTCTTCATCCGCGTCAGATGGATAAAATTACTGCTGTTGCTCCGGCAAAAATCGTCGACTGTCGATTCCACGCCGTTTCTGAAAACAACACAGTTGAATTTTCCCCCGGTATCGAAATAAGGAAACAATACTGCGCATTGATTGAACACTTTTACTTCCGGAGACGTTCTGCGGTCGGTCTCACGAACAGCAGCAAGATAACACTCTCCGGGATATTTTGAGGCAAATACATACATAAGCGGTTTGAGCACAGCGGCAGGATATCCGGCATCCTTTAAATATCCAACAGTGTTCATCACGCCGCCGTCAGTAAGCTCTGCACTGAACGGGTTCTCTGTCATATCGACGCCGGATTGTGCATACAGATACTTTCTGCCTGTATTTACGGAAAGAACAGCTGCGGCGATATTCCGCGTCCAGTCAAGTGCAAACGAAGTGTTGTATTTTTCCGCCATAATTCCCTGATATCCGAGCGGATCATAATCGACAGTCTGGACCAGCAGCGGTTCACGTTTTAAACTGCTTCCTGCAACCGGATTAACAAGGCCGTCCGCAATCCATTTTATAAATCCGGCGGAAGAAAGTGAAATTTTATCAGCATCTTCTTCAGGAATCTCACGCCGTTTTCCGGTGGAAATGTATACTGGTTCGTCGTTCTCATCATACATTGCATCTTCCGCATACACAAGACCGGAAAGTTTCCCCCTGATAACATTTATCATCTGAAGCGTACTGTGGTACATGTCCGTATAGGGATATGCATATTCCCACGGCAGCGTATTCTTTGTCCATGACATGATATCTGTAAACGATGCCGCATAAAACCGCTCGAATGGCAGACCGGTAGGAACCTGCCGAGCTGCATATCTGCCGAAAACAATAAAATCGGCATATGCATTATTCTTTAACGGAACAAACTGTACGTATACATCACTGTCTTTTGCAAAATAATATCTGACGCGGAGAGGATTACCAGAACGCTTGTCACGGACGAGGAGCCAGCTTCCGGGTGCATCACCGGGATAGACACTCTGCATTTCCGTCCGTTTTCCTTTATCCGAATACACGTCTACAGGAAGCTCCTCACGCGGCGACACAAAAACAGTAAACGTTGTCTCTGATTCCTCAAGACGTATCTGAAACTGATCACCGGCTGTGTTCTGCCGTAATTCCTGACGGTTCATACGTACACCGCTCAGAGGAGCCTCAAACCACGACTCTATGAGATCTCCGCGGATTTCAGACGAATCGGGAATTTCACACCGCCTGTTTTCCGCATAAACGGAAATACATACAATCATAAAGAATACTGATGTACTAAAAATCCTCTTACACGTTATCACTGTCATCATTCTCCGAATACAAACTTTTCATTATGAATACAGGATACTGTACAGATTATTATCCTGTATTTTTTAACTGCCTGCAGCCGGCGGCATACTGCCTGCTGCAACAGGTTCTGTATCAATAAAACCTGCACCGCCTTCTGCCAGCCGTATTTCCGGTTTCACAAGTTTTCCGTCAGGCATCACAATCATACCCTCATCATTCTCGTCAGGATGTCTGCCCACAGGAGCGTTAGATAAAAGCAGTTTCAGACGATTCAGCTGATTTACTTCACTTGAACCAGGGTCATAGTCAATTGCACTTATATTCGCTCCGGGAAAACGGCGGCGCAGTTCCTTTATCATTCCTTTTCCGGTTACGTGATTGGGCAGGCAGGCAAACGGCTGCACACACGCAATGCTGGGAACGCCTTCTTTTATCAGATCAACCATCTCCGCTGTTAAAAACCATCCTTCACCAGTAATGTTACCAAGCTGAACGATATCGTCGACACCTTTCATCTGTTCGTAAATCGACTCAGGAGCATCGAACCGTCTGCTTTTGCGCAGATAGTGTTCAATTTGTGTTCTGTAACGCCCGGCAAACCATACAAGCAGTCTTGCGTTGCGTTCAGTTTTTTTCGGAAAGGCAAGTTTTTCATGGCGGAATATGCCTGTCGCAAACGAATACAGAAAGAAGTTCACCATATCAGGAACGACTGCTTCCGCTCCTTCCCGCTCAATTGTCTCGACAATCTGATTGTTTGCCGTCGGATGAAACTTAACAAGAATTTCACCGACAACGCCTTCTCGTGGTTGTTTAACGGGAAGAAGCGGCAGCGTGTCGAAGTCTTCAATAATATTCTTAACAAGTTTGTGATATCCGTGTATCGAAAGCGACTTAAGCTGTATTTCTGCGCGTCCGTTCCACTTTTCGTAAAGCGCGTTTGCAGAGCCTGGAACAGCCTCGTACGGCCTCGTACGGTAAAGCACGCGCATAAGCACGTCGCCTGTCACTACACCCATGAGGATACGGTCTATAAGCGGAAATGTAAGCTTGAATCCGGGATTTTTTTCAAGGCCAAGCGCATTCAGGGAAAGTACCGGTATTTTATTCAAACCTGCATCGTTAAGCGCACGGCGGATAAATCCGATGTAATTTGTAGCACGGCACCCGCCGCCTGTCTGAGTTATAATGAGGGATGTATGATCGACATCGTATTTACCTGACTGCAGAGCGGCGATCATCTGTCCGGTTACAAGGATGGACGGGTAACACGCATCATTGTTGACATACTTCAAACCTATATCGACGGCTTTCGGATCAACAGCATCAAGAATAACAAATTTATATCCGCTGTATTCAAACGCTTTCTGAATAAGCCGGAAATGAATCGGAGACATCTGGGGTGCAATAATCGTATGCGTATACTTCATTTCCTTCGTAAACACCTGCCGCTGATATGCGGCGCTCTTTACGACAGGTTTGCGGTGGGTGCGTTCACGTTCGCGGACGGCGGCTATAAGAGAACGTATTCTGATACGGACGGCACCAAGATTCGAACCTTCATCAATCTTTATAAGTGTGTACATACGCCCTTTTGCACGCATGATTTCGTCAACCTGATCCGAGGTAACAGCGTCAAGTCCGCAGCCGAAACTTGTCAGCTGAACAAGTTCAAGATCCGGCATGCCGGTAACAAAAGACGCTGCACGGTACAATCTGTTATGATATGTCCATTGATCGATAATACGAAGAGGACGATCGATGCTGCCTAAATGTGCAACGCTGTCTTCCGTAAAAACTGCAAGACCAAGACCGTTTATTAATTCCGGTATACCGTGATTAATTTCCGGATCAAGGTGATACGGGCGCCCGGCAAGCACGATTCCTTCGCCGCCGCGGTGGATCATCTCTTCAACCGCTTCTTCTCCTGCCGTTTCGACATCTCTGCGGAATTTTTCCTGTTCTTTCCACGCCGCATTTACAGCTTCATCTATCTGGACCTTCGTCAGCTGTGGAAAATGAGGGATAAGTTCTTCAACAAGACGTTCTGCAAGACGCTTCCTGTCGTAAATCGGCAGGAACGGATCCATATAGAGAACAGACGCATCCTGACGAAGTGCATCGACATTGTTTCTGAGCACTTCGGGATAGCTTGTGACGATGGGACAGTTGTAGTGGTTTCCCGCACCGGGGTCTTCCTGCTGTTCATACGGTGCGCACGGATAAAAAATAAATTTTATTCCCTGCTGAAGAAGGCTTTCAACATGGCCGTGCGAAATTTTCCCAGGATAGCAGACGGATTCCGACGGAATGGTTTCAAGTCCTTTTTCATAAATAAGACGGGATGAACGGGGTGAAAGTATGACGCGGAAACCAAGTTTCGTAAAGAAAGTAAACCACAATGGATAATTTTCATACATATTAAGGACGCGCGGAATACCAACGTCTCCCATCGGGGCATCTTCCTTACGCAGCGGAGCGTAATGAAACAGGCGTTTGTATTTCCACTCGAACATATTCGGAAGCTTTGCTTCTTTTACCAATTCTATATTCGTATCTTTCTTATTACTTGCATCGAGTACGTTCCCCCCAAGCTCGGCTCCGCGTTCGCATCTGTTGCCGGTAACGAACCGCCGCTGCGCACTTCCTGTCGTAAATGTATTTATAGTAAGCAGACAGTTATTCTGGCACTTTCCGCAGCGGTGAAGTTCAAGGTCGACATGGAACGAATCAAGCTGTTCCAGCGTCGCAATGCCGGAATGCAGTTCCCGGCGCGGCGTACCTGGAGGATCGTCAGGTTTAGGCGCAGTAAGGTCGAGCCACTGGTCATGTGCAATAAGTGCAGAACCGTACGCTCCCATAAGGCCTGCAACGTCGGGCCGGAATACATTCACTCCTGCAATTTTTTCAAATGCACGAAGAACTGCATCATTGTTGAAAGTACCTCCCTGTACAACGATTTTCATACCGATATCGCTCGCTTTACGAAGCTTTATAACTTTGAAAAGCGCATTTTTTATAACGGAATAAGACAAACCTGCAGAAATATCTGCAACAGACGCCCCTTCCTTCTGGGCCTGTTTTACGCGGCTGTTCATAAAAACTGTGCAGCGGCTTCCCAGGTCAACAGGTTTCTGTGCAAGAAGTGCTATTCTGCTGAATTCGCGTACATCCATACCCATCGTATGTGCAAAATTGTCAAGAAAACTGCCGCATCCCGATGAACACGCTTCGTTCAACTGAATTGAAACGATTGCTCCGTCATTCATACGCAGGCATTTCATATCCTGTCCGCCTATGTCAAGCAGGAATTCAACGCCGGGGACAAAAAAATCGGCCGCCCGGTAATGGGTAATAGTTTCAACCTCGCCGGAATCGACATTAAGGGCCGCCTGAAACAAAGCCTCTCCATACCCGGTAGAAACAGAACGGGCAATATACACATCTTCCGGCAGCCGGTGATACAGATCTTTAAGAACTTTTACCGCAAGCTCTACAGGATTCCCTGCATTTGCCGCATAGAAATTCCACAGAATACGTCCTTCCTGGTCAATCAGAACGGCTTTTGTTGTGGTAGAACCTGCATCAAGGCCAAGAAATACAGGTCCCTTTACCAAATCAAGGTTACCGCGTACGGCCTTTTCCTTCGCGTGACGGTTCTTAAATTCGTCAAGTTCTTCCTGATTTCTGAACAACGGTTCAAGGCGCTGTACTTCGTTAAGTTCGGCACCGACAAGTTTTTTAAGGCTTTCACGAAATTCTGTAATCGCAGGAAAATGAAAGTCAGAGCCGCATGCATTGCAGGTACATTTACGATCTGCCGAAAACGCAGATCCCAGTGCGACAAACAACTGGGAATTATCAGGAACAATTATTTCATCAGGTTTCAGATTGAGGGTTACGACAAACCGTTTCCGCAGCTGATCCATAAAATGAAGCGGACCTCCCAGAAAAGCAACATGCCCGCGGATAGGTTTGCCGCATGCAAGCCCTGATATGGTCTGACTTACAACAGCCTGGAAAATGGAAGCAGCAACATCTTCCCTGCGCGCGCCCTCATTGATAAGCGGCTGAACGTCTGTTTTTGCAAATACACCGCATCTGGCGGCTATGGGATAAATGGTATGTGCATTCCCCGCCAGTTCATTAAGTCCGTCGGCATCTGTCTCAAGAAGAGCGGCCATCTGATCGATAAATGCACCGGTTCCTCCTGCACAAGTACCGTTCATGCGCTGTTCGACACCACCACGGAAATATGTTATCTTCGCATCTTCGCCGCCAAGTTCTATAACGACATCAGTCTGTGGAATAATTTTTTTTACTGCAGTTGTTGCGGCAATGACTTCCTGAATAAACGGAATATTGAGCCACTGCGATACAGACAGTCCGCCGGATCCTGTAACTTTCACGCTTACAGTACGTTTCGCACCTCCGGCAACTTTCTGTTCAACAACGTCAAGTGCCTGATTTACAACAGTAACAATTGTACTGCAAATATCTGCACGGTGGCGTTGATAGTCTCCGTAAACAAGTGTATCGTCATCGTCGAGTACAGCAATTTTTACTGTCGTTGAACCAACATCAATACCGATTCGTATCGGCAGCAGATTTTCTGCAGTAAGGTGTACATCATTCTTTCCGGAAGCAGTCTGTGTTTCAACCATATATATCCTTGTATTTACATTTTTACGTATGTATATATGATAAATAATAATGGTAAAAGCTGTTTTAGGCAATAAAAGAGATTTCCCCGGCGATTTCTGCTGAGCATTGCTTATTTTCAGTAACTTGAGTATTCTGAATAAATCTATGGCAGAAAAACAAAAGCATTCTCTCGTCAAATCAGGCTTACGTCTTTCATTTGTAACGCTTCTTTCCCGTATTCTCGGACTGGTCAGGGAAATGACAAAAGCTGCATTTCTTGGAACAGGCAGCTATGCAGATGCTTTCGGTATCGCATTCCAGCTTCCGAATCTGTTCCGCAGACTTTTTGCAGAAAACAGTATCTCAGTCGCATTTATTCCGACATTCCGTTCATATATTGAAGACGCACATACGGCCGAAGATAAACGCAGAACACAGGACTTTATATCGGCAACTCTCACGCTTGTTACATTTCTTACGACACTCGTTGTTCTTCTCGGCATTATTTTTACGCCGCTGCTTATAAAACTGTTCTACGGCAGAACAGACGCTGCAACAGTACCGGAAGCAGTATTCCTTACCCGCATCATGTTTCCATACCTTATCGTCGTTTCTGTTGCGGCGTTTTTTCAGGGAATTCTGAACGGTGTGGATATTTTTACTCCATCAGGATTTGCTCCTGTACTGTTCAATATGATCGTGATTACCGCAACGTATATACTGGCCCCCCATATGGCTAATTCAGCACGGGCTATGGCTGTCGGAGTTATCGCAGGCGGCTGCGTTCAGGCGCTTTTCCAGCTCCCGTTCGTGCTGAAAACGGAATGGCACATTTCTTTCTCGTCACTCAAAAAAGCATTTACAAATCCGGGAACCATCAAGGTCATTACACTTATACTGCCGACAATCGTAGGAATGGCTGCGTACCAGGTGAACGACCTTGTTTCAAGTACTCTTGCAAAAAGAGCCGGAATCGGCATATATTCAAGTCTGCAGTATTCGCTGCGGCTGCAGGAACTTATTCTCGGAATATTCGCAGTTTCCATAGGAAGTGTTATTCTGCCTGACATGTCGGGACTTGCGAAAAAAAAACAATGGGATGAATTTTCCGTTATGCTTATCCATGCGATGCAGATAATAACACTTATTTCGATCCCAGTAACATTCTATTCGCTCATTACAGGACGGGAAATCATCTCTCTTATATATAAAAGCCGCAATTTTACGGAAGAATCCGTACAAATGACACTCACTGTATTTCGTTTTCATATGGCGGGGCTTGTCTTTATTGCGATTAACCGTATTCTGTCACCGGCGTACTATGCACAAAGTAATACGACGCTCCCGACTGCCGGCGGACTTTTAAATTTCGGGGTAAACATCGCTCTCGCATCCATTCTAGTCCATCCTATGAGCGGCGGCGGAATTGCGCTGGCCCTCTCTGTTGCAAGTTTTGCAAACACTGTATTTTTGTTTGCAGCGATGCCGCAGACGCATTCTGTAAACACAAAAAAAATCGTTAAGGCTTTTATTTTTTATGCATTAAAAATAACTGCTTTCTCAATTATTGCATCGGTACCGACCTATTTTCTTCGTCCGTATATAATCCGGTTATTTTCGGGACACAACAGACTTATTTCGGATGGCATGCCGGTTATACTCACGACATGTATTTTTGCCGTAACAGGTGCAGTTCTTCTTATTGTCACACGGGACCCGGTCGTACAGACTGTCACCGGGAAATTATCCCGTCGAATCAAGAAATAGTATTATATTGTATTAAAGAGGCTTATTATGAGAATTCCATCAACAGAAGAAATGAAAAAAATATATACGGACAGACGCGTAAAAATTGCGGACTTTATGAAAAGCTCCGGTACTGGTGCAACCGTTTTTATTGACAAAGAAGAACACCGGGAACCGGCAATCCGTTATCTTACAGGACATCCGTCCGATGCTGTATTAATAGTCTTTGACGACGCATACTCTGTTCTTATTCCGTGGGACGCAAATCTTGCAAAAAAACAGTCATTCTGCGATAAAATTATACCGTATACAAAATACAGCAACACTGCGCTTGAAGCGGTAAAAACAAATCTCAATGCGAACAGTCATTTTCAAAATAAAAAAGTGGAACTGCCGCCATCAACACCGTATCCGGATTTTCTTAAATACGTCGATGTCCTTTCCGATTGCGACGTACGCTGCCATGAAAACGGAGTGCATGAACATCTTGTATATTCGCGTATGATAAAAGACGAATATGAAATTGAATGTACAAAAGAGGCAGCTCGTATCGGAGACATAATAATCGACGACATTGAAGAAAAGATTAAAACGGGCAGAATAAAGACCGAAACGGACGTGGCACTGCTTATTGAACAGGTCTGCCGGGAAAACGGATGCGAACGGACAGGTTTTGACACACTTGCGGCAGGTCCGTCGCGCAGCTGGGCCATTCACTGTTTCCCTAATTATACAGCAGCAAAATGGCCCGACAACGGGCTTTCCATACTGGACTTCGGAGTTGTCTACAACGGATACACAAGTGATACCACAGTTACCGTTGTAAAAGGGAAAATAACACCCGGACAGGATAATCTTGTAAATCTTGTGCAGAAAGCTGCGGACGAGTGCCTTAAGCTGTATAAACCGGAAACTTCAATTCACGACGCTGCTGCAAAGGCTGATGCCATATTTGCTGCCGGAAAAAGAAAAATGCCGCACACGCTTGGTCACGCTATCGGGCTGGAAATACATGAGCTGCCGCACATAAGTACGAAAATACCATCAACGGTGCTTTTCCAGCCGGGAATGATACTCACCCTTGAGCCGGGGCTGTATGATCCCGAACTCGGCGGATGCCGGCTTGAAAATGACATACTGATCACGAAAACGGGGAATGAAGTAATTTCTCATTCCCGCATTATACGTATTCCCTGATCAGAGTGTTTCGAACGCTTCGACTGCACAATCGTCAAGCGCTTTTGCAAGATATGCATCAGGCAGATCTTTGACCATTTCCCGCATGTTTTCAATCACCGTATGGGCAAGCTGTCTGTCTGAAATTTCTGAAGAAGGCGGAACAGGTTCTTCCGATGGAAAAATATCAGACAATAATTTCGTCCTGCGAAGTTCATCGGCTGTCGATATAAGTCCAGGTCTGCCGGACAGCTTATCAATCACATAATCCAGCAGCATCCGAGTTCTGCTCGACATAAATAATTCTTTCTTGCCGGGCGGTAAATATCCGCATAATTCCCGAAGCTGCCTGAATAGTTCAAGCTGGGGCATAAATTTTTCCGTATTTCCTTTTTTTTCAAGCATTGAAACAATATCCGGAAGCAATTCGGCCGCTTTATCTATCATTGCGTCATAGTCTGCAGCTGTTTTACCGCAGGCCGTTTCTGCTTCTCCTGAATTCATACAGGTATCTGTCTGTGCTTCATCGTTTTCAACCGGTATATTCAGCGTTTCTTCCGGTTCTGTATCGGAAGTTTCTTCATTTTTCTGATTTAAAACATCCGGAGGAATCTCTGTGTTCTCTCCGGATTCCTGTACTTTTTTTACAGCATCTTCCGCAGTTCTTTGCGCAGCATCCTCTTTCATTTGATTAATATATGAAACCGCATTGTCGGCTCCCTGTGCGGAATCAGCTGCCTGTTGAGCTGCATTCCAGGCTCGTTCCGCAGCACTCTGAACGGCATCGTATGTTTTTTGTACAGCTGTGAGAGTCGAATCATTCTGCGTCTTTGCTCTGTCCATCGCGGCTTCAATTCTATCCAGTATTCTTCCGGACAAATCAGTCTGCGGGGGAATAATGACAACTGGTTTTTCAGCTTTTTCCTGTTCAGGAAATCTGTTTGCCTGTGTAAAGTCAGACACTGGACCTGGGGCTTCCCTGGGTTTTTCTTTATCCGTACCGGAAGGAATGCCTGTATCATTGCCTGCACCAGACTCAGGCGGCAGAGGCTGATGCTCTGGATTCTCTTCTATATTTTCGGTACCGAACCCGTCATCAATGTCATCTCCGGCAGACGGGCCTGCAGGAGATGCCGGTTTTATAATTCCGTTAAGAATATCATTTGTATCATCTGCAGCAGAACCTTCTTCAGCTTTTCCAGACAGATCTATAGGCTGATCTGCAGGAATAAGTTGATTAAGTCCCTGCAATTCCTCTTCATTTTTATCCGTTTCATCTTCCTCTGCTGTTTTATCAGAAAGAACAAACGGATTCTTTTCATCATCCTCTTCAAGGAGACTGTCACCCATAACGTCAAAGTCAAACGGTTCATCATTTTCTGCAGAGACTGCTGGCTGCTCTTCTTCGACAGGCGTATCCATCACAATTTCGCTGCTGCTATCTGCATCATCAAAAGTCAATGTCCCTGAATTTTGCTGCTGACTGTCAGGTTTACCGATTATACTTCCAAGTCGTTGTACTTCATTGCCTGCAAGAACATTAAAAGGATCATATTTAAGCACTTTAGAGTAATTTTCGAGTGCTGAAGCTGCATCTCCTGAAGCTTCCTGAATACGGGCAAGTGCAATAAGTCCTGCAGGATCCTCCGGATGTTCTGCTATATATTGTTCAAGGGAACTGACAGCTTTGCTGAGGCGGCCTTTCTGTTTATATCTGTCTGAAGCTTCTTTTTTATATTCATCATACGACGAATCAATTTTATTTATTTTTTCGTATACCCGGTCCGCCCTTTTATCATCATTGCAGCAGATATAATACTGTCCGCACAAATCAAGTGTCCGGACGTCGTTTTTATTTTCCTTATACAGCTTTTCTATTTTGGCAACGGCAGCCTGTGTATCATCTGCCGAAAGCAGTACATGTGCGTATTGTCTGGTAACAGCAGGATCATCCGGTTTTATCTGTCCGGCTTTTTCCATTACAGCTGCAGCATCTTTTGCTCTGCCGCTCTTTTCATATGTTTCTGCCAGACCAGTAAGTACATCAGTGTCATCACTGTCAATTCTGTGTGCTTTTTCAAAAAGCTGCATCGCGGAATTGTAATCGTATTGCTTTAAATAAATACGGCCAAGTAAATTCTGCATTTCAATATTGTTCGGATACAATACGATTGATTTTTGTACAAGATTTGCGGCGTTTTTCGTATTATGATGGCGCAGCAGCAGTTCCGTATAATCCCGTATCGCCTCCAGCC
Source organism: Treponema sp. (assembly GCA_041669845.1). Taxonomy (GTDB): domain Bacteria; phylum Spirochaetota; class Spirochaetia; order Treponematales; family Treponemataceae; genus Treponema_D. Next base: position 4,140 of record JBAYAJ010000008.1, on the reverse strand, counting down.
AGCCTGGTTTCGCACGAAGAGCTGCTTCAAACGCAGAGGCAGCATCTTTGTCGTCATGAAGCATTTCGTAACTTCTGGCAAGATTAAACTGCAAAATCGGATGATTCGGATCTACCTGAAGTCCTCTTTTATATACCTCAACAGCTTTCCGGTGATTTTTTCTTAGCGCATAAATTGCACCAAGATGATTATAGGCAAGAACATCGTCAGGTTTCTCGTCTATAACCGATTCAAAACATTCAATTGCCTGATCATATGCTCCCATAGAACGATATGTAAAACCAAGATTATAATTAACCTGAACATCGTTCAAACCAAGATCAAGAGCCTGCTGCAGCACATTGATCGAATCTTCGTATCTTTTCAGACGACGATAAATACCACCCATACTGTTAAGCGCTTCAAAATTATTTGAAGACAATATCCGAACCTGCTCAAAATACAAAAGTGCTTTCTGATCGTCACCTGCTTTTACATAGAGACTGCCGAGAGCACTGAGCAATCCTATATTGCCCGGATCATCCCTGAGCAGGTTCTTATACAAACGGGCCGCTAATGCAAAATCCCGGGAAATAACTGCTGCATTTGCCCGTTTCATAATGAATTTCTTTTCTTTTTCTTTTTCATTGTTCATATTCTATTCCCCTGCTGCATACGGTCGGGCATATACTTCCTGTGAAAGCTGTCCATTTATTCTGGTGTCGAACTTCGAATCCGCCGATACCGCAAAATAATATATTGTTCCATTTTTTAAGCCGGTAATTGTTAATGACGTCGTATTACCCGCATTTACAGGCGACGGTCCCTGTAACGCAGTTCTTCCCAGATATTCTCCCGACCGGGTACCATAGTATACAAGATAACTTCCGGCAGATTCATCTACAGAATAACTCCATGTCAAGGTAACACAACCGTCTCCCGGCACTGCCTTTATTTTAAACGGGGGGAGCGGTTCCAGCTGTTTCGTGTAATTGATCACAAGCTGTGTTAAAGACGGTGTTATACTGCCATTACCGTCGGGATATAAATCGGCTGCCACCTGGAAATATAAACCGCGGATATCCGATATTTTTTCACCATTCTTTACCGGTTTCCATTCAGGGTACGTATCAGTCCAATTAAAAAAATTATCGCCGCCGCGTACATACAGCATAATTGCTGTCTGCGGAGGTTCATTCATAACAGCCGAAACAGAATCAATTGAAGTACCCATTGACGTCAACAACGGCTGTGTTTCGATACGCCCTCCGGATGTTAAGAATTTTGAATAACCAAGACCGGTTGCTTCTTCAGATTCCTTCTGAAGCGCAGCGTCATATGTTCCCCTCTGAATGCAGAAGTCGTCAATTTTTCCTGTGTACCGAGGACAAAGTTCAACATCTGCAGGAACGCCGAGATATAAAGAATATACAGTACCTGATTCATGACCTGTCGAAGTTACATATTTGACAGCTTCCAGCTGCCCGTCGACACGGTACTCAATGCGGCCTGTTTCTTCGTCAAAGCTGACTGCATGATGGGACCAGACGTCAGGCACAATGTTTTTCATACCGCTTATAACAATATCTTCCTGCGGACAACCGTCGAAAACATTTGTAAATGTCCACTCAATATGATTTTTATTGAACACACCTGTTATCATCTGATAAAGTATGCTGTTCTTCTGACTGCCAGGTAAGTTCAGCTGCATGTTACGGGATGAACGCCAGTTGAAAACAACCTCCCCGTTTTCTGAAAGCGAAGGAGCAAGCCAGAATTCAATATAGAAAGATCCTGTCGGGCCTTCCGTTCCGAATACCGAACCGGGCCTGCCCTTAAGGAGCATACCACCTCTGCCTCTCCCGAGTGCAGCCCCCTTCCCCATTACGGATTTTGTCGTTATACCGAATAAATCTGTTCTGACTGAATAATTTCCGGTACGTTCTGAAAAAGGCTGCTTTTCAAAATCGATAAGTGCATCGGTACTGCGGTCGTCTGTACGTGCATTCGTTGCCAGTTCTATACACGTATAACCAAAACGTCCCGTTCCTTCCGTGACTCCCTTACGTAAAGAGAGTTTTGACCACCCTTCTTTTCCACCAAGGGTAATTGAGTCGGAAAAAAGTCTCCATGGCAAAAATCCCGTATAGACTAGACAAAGTGAGAATAAAATCAGTATTTTCTTTCTATATAGGTTATACATATTTTCTATGAATAATAACAACACGGTACGAGAAATATTACATCAGACCGCATTGAAAGCCCCCTCCTCGAGCGGCGTTTACCTGTGGCGGACCCCTCAGGGAAACGTAATCTATGTCGGTAAAGCAAAAAATCTTAAAAGCCGGCTGTCGTCATATTTTTCCGGCAGTAAGGACATTAAAACAAGGCTGCTCATTTCGCATGCGCAGTCAATCGAATATATCACGACGTCAAACGAATATGAAGCGTTTCTGCTTGAAAACAACCTTATAAAAAAATTCAGCCCCCGTTATAATATAAACCTCAAAGACGGTAAATCGTATCCTGTACTTCGTATTACAAACGAAGCCTTCCCACGATTTTTCAAAACAAGAAGAGTACTTCAGGACGGGTCTACGTATTTTGGACCGTATCCCGACGCAGGTGCACTGGACACATTCATCGACACGCTTTACAGGCTCTATCCGGTCCGTCACTGTAAAACGTTCAGAAAACGCGATGCACCGTGTATGTACTACCATATAGGACGCTGCAAAGCTCCCTGCTGCGGAAAAATTCCGCAGGAGACCTATATTGAATACATCGGAGAAATCTCAGAGTTACTTGAGGGAAAAGGAGACGAGACTGTAAAAAAACTTACAGCTGAAATGAAACAGGCAGCTTCGGAACTTAACTTTGAAAAAGCAGCACGTCTGCGTGACGGACTCAAGGCACTTATGGTAATGCAGAACCAGAACGTCGTGGAAGGATTCGACAGCGAAGACCGTGATTATATAGCACACTGGCGGGAGGGAGAACTCGTAAGTTTTACAGTGCTTAAACTCCGGTCGGGAAAACTTGAAGGACGCGACAATTATCGTACCGTAAGCCTGAACGAGGACGACGAACTTATGCCGGAATTTCTTAACGCGTACTATACTGATAAAGACGAAGTTCCTCCCCGTATCTATATTCCATCACTCAGGAGTGAAAGTCAGTCCGCTCCGGTAGACCTCATGCGCTGGTTCAAAGAAACACTAGGAGCAGACACGGAGGTAATTACGGTAACAGATACTATGGAAAATGCAGGACGTCATACCGCCGCGCTCAATATGGCATGCGGAAATGCACACGAAGATATTATCAGACGGCTGCGCGAACGGGGTGACATTCCGGCACTTGAAGAACTGAAAACGCTGCTTTATCTTGATTCGCTTCCGGTACGTATTGAAGGATTCGATATAGCACATATCGGCGGCAAGTTTCCTGTTGCAAGCCTTATCAGCTTTTATAATGGAAATCCGGATAAAAAGAACTACCGGTATTTCCGGCTGAAGACAACCGACGGTCTTATAGACGATTTTGCATCAATGCGCGAAGCTGTAAGCAGACGGTATACAAGGCTGGTTAACGAACAGGCTGATCTGCCGGATCTGATACTTATAGACGGCGGTATCGGGCAGGTAAATGCAGTAGAGGGCGTACTGCGCACACTTAACCTCAATATTCCTGTCGCAGGACTTGCAAAACGAGATGAAGAAATTTACCGGCCTGGAGACAGTACTCCTGTATGCCTGCCTAAACGAAGCGACGCGCTCCGACTGCTCCAGCGCGTACGCGACGAAACACACCGTTTTGCTACCAGCCGCAATCAGAATCTCCGGACAAAGGAAAACACTGTAAGCATTTTCCTGCAGATTCCGGGAATAGGCGAAAAACGTGCACGAACTCTGACAAAGACTTTTACAACTCTCGAGAATCTTGCACAGGCAGAGGAAGCACAGGTAGCGCAGTCTCTTCATGTACGTGCACAGGAAGCTGCCGATATTCTGATATCTGCCCAACAGCTTAACAAAACACGAATTGAAAAAAAAGCAGAGGAAATGGAAGCGCTCAGAATATCCGGTACAACTGTTCAGAAAGCAGCAGAAGCACAGTATACAGACAATCTGGCTTCGCAGGCGCTTGATGCGGCTGAAG